>NZ_CP075175.1:2207500-2285000 GCF_021223605.1 Paenibacillus sp. 481 | reverse complement strand
AGTGAGGCCGATGTGTAGGCAAATCCGCACATCACTAAGGCTGGGCTGTGATGGGGAGGGAAATTTATAGTACCGAAGGTCTTGATTTCATGCTGCCGAGAAAAGCCTCTAGCCAGGGAGAAGGTGCCCGTACCGCAAACCGACACAGGTAGGCGAGAAGAGAATTCTAAGGCGCGCGGAAGAACTCTCGTTAAGGAACTCGGCAAAATGACCCCGTAACTTAGGGAGAAGGGGTGCCTCGGTAGGGTTAATAGCCCGAGGGGGCCGCAGTGAATAGGCCCAATCGACTGTTTAGCAAAAACACAGGTCTGTGCGAAGCCGCAAGGCGAAGTATACGGGCTGACGCCTGCCCGGTGCTGGAAGGTTAAGGGGAGTGGTTAGCCGCAAGGCGAAGCTATGAACCGAAGCCCCAGTAAACGGCGGCCGTAACTATAACGGTCCTAAGGTAGCGAAATTCCTTGTCAGGTAAATTCTGACCCGCACGAATGGCGTAACGAATTGGGCGCTGTCTCAACGAGAGATCCGGTGAAATTTTAATACCTGTGAAGATGCAGGTTACCCGCGACAAGACGGAAAGACCCCATGGAGCTTTACTACAGCTTGATATTGGACTTTGGTACGGACTGTACAGGATAGGTGGGAGCCTTAGAAACCTGAGCGCCAGCTTAGGTGGAGGCACCGTTGGGATACCACCCTGTTCGTATCGGAGTTCTAACCTAGGACCGTTACCCGGTTCGGGGACAGTGTCAGGTGGGTAGTTTGACTGGGGCGGTCGCCTCCTAAAGAGTAACGGAGGCGCCCCAAGGTTCCCTCAGAATGGTTGGAAATCATTCGAAGAGTGCAAAGGCATAAGGGAGCTTGACTGCGAGACCTACAAGTCGAGCAGGGACGAAAGTCGGGCTTAGTGATCCGGTGGTACCGCATGGAAGGGCCATCGCTCAACGGATAAAAGCTACCCTGGGGATAACAGGCTTATCTCCCCCAAGAGTCCACATCGACGGGGAGGTTTGGCACCTCGATGTCGGCTCATCGCATCCTGGGGCTGAAGTAGGTCCCAAGGGTTGGGCTGTTCGCCCATTAAAGCGGTACGCGAGCTGGGTTCAGAACGTCGTGAGACAGTTCGGTCCCTATCTGTCGCGGGCGTAGGAAATTTGAGAGGAGCTGTCCTTAGTACGAGAGGACCGGGATGGACATACCGCTGGTGTACCAGTTGTTCTGCCAAGAGCATCGCTGGGTAGCCAAGTATGGAAGGGATAAGCGCTGAAAGCATCTAAGCGTGAAGCCCCCCTCAAGATGAGATTTCCCACTTTTGGTAAGACCCCTTGAAGACGACGAGGTTGATAGGTTCGGGGTGGAAGTACAGTAATGTATGGAGCTGACGAATACTAATAGGTCGAGGGCTTATCCTAAATAAGCAAGATGATTCGAAGTGACGATTTACCTTTCACGATCAGTTTTCAGGGCGCAAGTCTTGAATTAAATATTGGCGAGTATTAACGAGCCAAGCTGTCTGGTGATGATGGCGGAGGGGTTCCACGCGTTCCCATACCGAACACGACCGTTAAGCCCTCCAGCGCCGATGGTACTTGGACCGCAGGGTCCCGGGAGAGTAGGACGTTGCCAAGCAGCAAAGACCACTGACGATATGTCGGTGGTTTTTTTTATTTTTATTTGAAAAGTGCGCTAAAATTGGGTGTTATGTGGAATAGTAAGGGTAGTTTCAGTGTTCTTTCAACCTTGACACTGGTTATGGGCTCTGCTAATATTGGCATAATATCTAAACACAAATAGACAAATTTAGCATGTTGTATGTGCTGAAAAGACAAAAGCAAGCGTAGGAAAGGGAGGAACTTTTGGTGTGGGAGTCTAAGTTCACAAAAGAAGGTTTAACATTCGATGACGTGTTGTTGGTGCCTCGTAAATCGGTCACATTGCCGCGAGAAACGGATGTATCTACACGATTGAGCGATAAAGTTCAGTTAAACATTCCATTTATGGCAGCTGGTATGGATACAGTCACGGAAGCTCCATTAGCAATTGCTATTGCTCGCGAGGGCGGAATTGGTATTGTCCATAAAAATATGTCCATTGAGCAACAAGCAGAAGAAGTGGATCGTGTAAAACGCTCTGAAAGTGGCGTTATTACGAATCCCTTCTCTTTGACAGCAGATGGCACTGTTGCTGATGCAGATCGTTTAATGGCTAAATACCGTATTTCGGGTGTTCCGATTGTTGACGAAGACAATAAGCTTATTGGTATCATCACGAACCGTGATTTGCGCTTTGTGCATGACTACAACATTCCAATTCGTGATGTCATGACGCACGAAAACCTTGTAACAGCAGCGGTTGGAACAACCCTGCGTGAAGCGGAAGTCATTTTGCAGCAGCATAAAATCGAAAAATTGCCATTAGTGGATGAGACGAACACGTTGAAAGGTCTTATTACCATTAAAGATATTGAAAAAGCAATTCAATACCCTAATGCAGCTAAAGACATGCAAGGGCGTTTGCTCGTAGGCGCTGCTATTGGTATTTCCAAAGATACGTATGAGCGTGCTGAAGCGCTTGTGCAGGCTGGTGTTGATGTAATTGTCGTTGACTCTGCCCATGGACACCATATTAACATTATTGAAGCCGTACGCAAACTACGTGGCATATATCCAGAGCTTACAATTGTAGCTGGTAACGTGGCTACTGGCGAAGCGACTCGTGATTTAATTGAAGCAGGCGCATCCGTTGTTAAAGTAGGTATCGGACCAGGTTCTATTTGTACGACACGCGTTATTGCTGGTATTGGTGTACCGCAAATTACAGCGGTATATGACTGTGCTACAGTGGCACGTGAATACGGTGTTCCGGTTATCGCAGATGGTGGTATTAAATATTCCGGCGATATTACGAAGGCTATTGCAGCAGGTGCTAGCGCAGTTATGCTTGGCAGCCTGTTCGCAGGAACGGAAGAAAGCCCAGGTCAGTCGGAAGTTTATCAGGGCCGTCGTTTCAAAGTATACCGTGGAATGGGTTCTTTAGGAGCGATGAAAGAAGGCAGTAAGGATCGTTATTTCCAAGATAGCAGCAATGAGAAGAAACTTGTACCTGAAGGTATTGAAGGTCGAGTTCCTTATAAGGGGCCATTGGCTGATACTATCCACCAACTTCTTGGAGGATTGAAGGCTGGTATGGGCTATTGCGGTACAGCTAACTTGGAGCAGTTGAAAAATGATACACAGTTTGTACGTATTACAGGTGCTGGCTTGCGTGAAAGCCATCCGCATGATGTTCAAATTACGAAGGAAGCGCCAAACTATTCTCTATAACATAAACCTTTAATGGGAAAATTGGTTTCTTTCGACAAAGTTAGACAGGGTGTAACAACCCTGTCTTTTTTTTGTGTATGACGCTGTGTTAGAATAACTTCATATGGTTTGCACACATGGTCAAATACGACTGCAATCATTTAATATTATAAGAGGTTCTCATGGAGAGAGGAGTTGTACGTGGTGTTTAAGCCCAATACCAAAATGAATACTAACACAAACAATAACACAACTAAACGAACAACATGGAAGCGAGCGGTGGCGCTTGTAACTGCATGTCATATACTAACTTTTGCTGTAATGCCGTCTTTTGGCTTAGCACTTGCTGAAGGGTCAAGTATTGTTGCTCAAGGAACTAAAGCTGGGGAGGCTACAAAGCCTACCGCAGGGGCTACATCGGCACCTAAAGGAACTAAAGAGTCGCTTGGTTTGGAAGTAAGCTCTGCCATTTTAATGGAAGCAAGTACAGGTCAAATCTTGGTTGATTACAACTCTAAGACAGCGCTCCCGCCTGCAAGTATGACAAAGATGATGACGGAATACATTGTACTGGAAAAAATCAAAAGTAAGGAAATTAGTTGGAATAGCGAAGTGCCAACAACGAAGCATGCAGCTTTGACACAAGGCTCACGTATTTTCCTTGCGGAAAATGATAAGCACACGGTAAAAGAACTGTATATTGCGATGGCGATCGGTTCAGCTAATGATGCAACAGTTGCACTTGCTGAGTTTATTTCGGGTACGGAAGCCAAATTCGTCGATCTCATGAATGATACGGCGAAACGCCTAGGTATGGAGACAGCGCACTTCATCAACTCAACAGGCTTAGGACGCGATGATATGCCGAAGGAGTTCCAGCCTGCGAGCAAAGAAGAGACAGTGATGTCTGCCATGGACGTAGCAAAACTTGTACAGGCGATTGTAGTCGATCATTCTAATTTTAGCGAGTATACTAAGATTCAAAAATATAAATTCCGTGAGCGTGACAAGACGCCGATCGAGAACTTGAACTGGATGCTTGAGGCGAACAAATCGGTTCCCAATTTCAAGCGTTATGCGTATCAGGGCTTGGACGGAATGAAGACAGGATTTACAGACGAAGCAGGTAACTGCTTTGCAGGTACGGCAGAGCGCAATGGTATGCGCTTGATTACTGTTGTTATGGGTACTGATCGCAAAGATAAGGGTAAGCGTTTTGTAGAAACGGCGAAGCTTATGGATCACGGTTTTAACACATATGAGTTAAAGACGGCTGTTGCTCCTAAAAATGCTGTTGAAGGCCACACGACGGCACCTATTAAAAAGGGTGTTAGTACAGAGGTGCCTATCGTCACAGAGACAGGTATTACGTTCGCGCTGCCTAAAGGTGCAAGCATTGAGGGTAAGTTGAAAAAAGAAGTTAAACTTATCCCTGCTGAGCAGCTAGAGGCGCCTATTAAGAATGGTCAAAAAGTAGGTACGGCAACATTTACGTACAGTGATAACGGAATTGAGCAAAAAAAGACCGTTAATTTGATCGCTTCTGAAGAAGTGGAAAAAGGCAGCTGGTGGCGTCTGATGTTCCGCGCGATTCAAGAATTTTTTGTTGACTTGTTTATGTCGATAAAAGGATTGTTCTAATTGTTCAATCTAAACTTTTGGTCAATTAATTCCGACTAAAATGATTGTTTATCGCTTACTCTTTCATGTAAAATAGGTTGATAGAGATGAGAGAGATCTCAATATCTGACTAGTATGCTATGGCAGGAGGCAGTCAAGGATGGAAACAGGTACAGCTAGAGTTAAACGTGGTATGGCAGAAATGCAAAAGGGTGGCGTCATCATGGACGTCATGAACGCGGAGCAAGCAAAAATTGCGGAAGCGGCAGGCGCTACAGCAGTAATGGCGCTGGAACGCGTTCCTTCGGATATTCGCGCAGCTGGCGGTGTAGCTCGTATGGCTGACCCAACTATCATCGAAGAAGTTATGAAAGTTGTTTCCATTCCAGTCATGGCTAAAGCGCGTATCGGACATTACGTGGAAGCTAAAATCCTTGAGTCACTTGGTGTTGACTATTTGGATGAGTCTGAAGTATTGACTCCAGCTGATGAAGTGTTCCATATCGATAAGAACGAGTTTACTGTTCCTTTCGTGTGTGGCGCTAAAGATCTTGGCGAAGCGCTTCGTCGTATTAGCGAAGGTGCGGCTATGATCCGTACAAAAGGTGAACCGGGAACAGGTAACATCGTTGAAGCTGTTCGTCATATGCGTCATATTAACAGCCAAATTCGTAAAGTACAAAACTTGTCCAAAGATGAGTTGTACGCTGAAGCGAAAAACTTGGGTGTTGCGTATGATTTGTTGCTTGAAGTTCACCAACTCGGCAAGTTGCCGGTTGTAAACTTTGCGGCAGGTGGAGTAGCTACGCCAGCTGATGCTGCGTTGATGATGCATTTGGGCGCTGATGGTGTATTCGTAGGTTCCGGTATTTTCAAATCGGATAGCCCTGAAAAGTTTGCTCGCGCGATCGTAGAAGCAACAACACATTACACAGACTACAAGCTTATCGCGGAAGTATCTAAGAACTTGGGCGCACCGATGAAAGGCATCGAAATTTCGAAGCTGTCACCGTCTGAACGTATGTCAGACCGCGGCTGGTAAGCAGAAAGAAGGGTCCTACGCATGAAAATTGGAGTGTTGGCGCTGCAAGGCGCTGTTGCAGAACATATGCGCAGCTTGGAAACGGCAGGTGCACAGGCAGTTCAGGTGAAATGGCCCGAACAGCTTGCTGAACTGGACGGATTAGTCATTCCAGGTGGAGAGAGCACAACGATTGGCAAGCTCATGCGAAAATACGGATTCATCGATGCCATACGCGACTTCTCGGCGCAAGGCAAACCGATTTTCGGTACGTGTGCTGGACTCATCGTACTAGCTAAGCATATTGAAGGCCAGCAAGGTGAGGAGCAAGCTCATCTTGCTCTCATGGATATGACCGTGCTTCGCAATGCGTTTGGCCGTCAACGCGAAAGCTTTGAGGCTGATTTAGCGGTGAAGGGGATAGATGTAGCCGTACAAGCTGTATTCATCCGAGCCCCTCTAATTCAGAGCGTGGGCGAAGATGTTGAAGTGCTGTGCGAAGTGAACGATGAAATCGTCATCGCTCGCCAAGGACATTTACTTGCTTGCTCATTCCATCCAGAATTGACGGATGATGTGAGGTTGCACAGCTATTTTGTTGAAATGGTTAAACATAGAGCAGTTGACGTACGATAAGTAAAAAGGATATGAAGAAACACCTTGACTTCTTTCCCCCTATGGGGTAGGGTTAAGGTGTTTTTACTGATTAATTTACTGATGATAAGCCCCTGATTTTAGGGTTAAACATACATGGCAAGCTCATGTGACAGAAACGGTATCTCCTTAGTAAAAGTAAGGAGAAGTTAGCCGTTTCTACTTGTGTAGGAGGGATATTCGTGTTAGACGTTAAACGTTTACGTAACGATTTTGAAGGTGTTGTACAAGCACTTCAGAATCGTGGTAAATCAGAAGATATGATTGCTGAGTTCCCGCAGTTGGATGCGCGCCGTCGCGAAGTGTTGCAGGAAACGGAACAGCTTAAAAATCACCGCAACGTTGTTTCGCAAGAAGTGGCGAAGAAGAAAAAAGCAGGCGAATCTGCTGACGACTTAATCGTTGAAATGCGCGAAGTCGGTGACCGTATTAAAGCGCTGGATGATGAGATTCGTGATATTGAGGTACAGATTGAACAATTGACGTTGGCTATTCCGAACGTACCGCACGAAAGCGTACCAGTTGGACATTCGGAAGACGAGAACATAGAGGTTCGTCGTGAGTTGGAGCCGAAGCCATTAACGTTTGAAGCAAAGGCACACTGGGATTTGGCGCAAGATCTAGGTATTTTAGATTTTGAAGCAGCAGCAAAAGTAACTGGCTCTCGCTTTGTGTTCTACAAGGGCGCAGGGGCTCGTTTGGAGCGCGCGCTTATTAACTTCATGCTGGACGTACATACAGGACAGCACGGATATGAAGAAGTAATGCCGCCATTTATCGTTAATAAGGATAGCCTGGTTGGTACAGGTCAACTACCTAAGTTTGAAGAAGATTTATTCAAACTGCAAGGTACAGAGTACTACCTTATTCCAACGGCTGAAGTTCCTGTAACGAATATGCATCGTGAAGAGATTTTAAGTGTAGACGATTTGCCGCGCAACTACACGGCATATAGTGCATGCTTCCGCTCGGAGGCAGGCTCAGCAGGCCGCGATACGCGTGGTCTTATTCGCCAGCACCAATTTAACAAGGTTGAGCTCGTTAAAATTGTTAAGCCTGAAGATTCTTACGCTGAGTTGGAATCGCTAACAGCGCAAGCGGCTAAAATATTGGAGTTGCTCAAGCTTCCTTACCGTGTTATGTCGCTTTGCACAGGTGATATTGGTTTCTCATCGGCAAAAACATTCGATCTCGAAGTATGGTTGCCTAGCAGTGATAGCTACCGTGAAATTTCTTCTTGCTCTAACTTTGAGGATTTCCAAGCACGCCGTGCTAATATCCGTTTCCGCCGTGATGCAAAGTCGAAGCCGGAATTTGCACACACGCTTAATGGTTCAGGCCTCGCTGTAGGTCGTACTGTAGCGGCAATTTTGGAGAACTATCAACAAGAAGACGGTTCGATCGTTGTACCAGAAGTGCTGCGCCCATATATGGGCGGAATGGAAGTTATCCGTAAAAAATAAGTTTTATTTTTCAACAGCCTGTACTTGATTTAATTGAATCTGTATGCTATAATTGTGATTGTTCGGCTAAGGTAACACTTAGATTATGAACAATCACATATGTGGAGAGGTACCGAAGTGGTCATAACGGGGCGGTCTTGAAAACCGTTAGAGTGCAAGCTCACGTGGGTTCGAATCCCACCTTCTCCGCCATTCATATTGCAAATGCTACGTAACACATATAGAAACCCACATCTTAATGATGTGGGTTTTTTAGTACTTATTTTTGGGATATGACAAGAAATGATGGAGTAGAGAGCCAACTGCAAGGCAAACAAGTAATTAAACAAACAAACAAACAAACAAACAAACAAACAAACAAACAAACCCTCCCTTACAGCGAATTTAAGATCTGGCCTTAAATCGTTGTAGGGGAGGGTTATATTAGTTAAATATGAATGTCTTAAACAGAAGCAATCGCTGTTTCCAATGCAACTTCCATCATTTGATTGAAAGTGGATTGACGCTCAGCAGAAGTTGTCTCTTCGCCAGTCAAGATGTGGTCACTTACAGTCAAAATACACAAGCCGCGTACGTTATGCTTAGCAGCCAAAATGTACAATGCAGCAGCTTCCATTTCAACAGCCAATACGCCGTGACGACCAAGGTTCATGACGCCTTCTTTGTTCTCGCCGTAGAAGAAGTCAGCAGACAATACGTTACCTACACGTACGGACAAACCTTGGTTTGTAGCTACTTCGTATGCTTTGTGCAACAAACCGAAGTCAGCGATTGGTGCAAAGTGGAACCCAGGGAAGTTGTGAGGTACGATGCTTGAGTCAGTTGTAGCTGCTTGAGCGATCAATACGTCGCGAACTTTAACGTCCTGTTGGATTGCACCGCAAGTACCTACGCGAATAAGCGTTTTGCAGCCATAGTCTTTAATGAGCTCTGTAGCATAAATGGAGAACGATGGAATACCCATACCAGAACCTTGTACAGAGATACGTTTTCCTTTGTAAGTACCTGTGTAACCGAACATGTTACGAACTGTGTTGTAGCATGTTACGTCTTCCAAAAATGTTTCAGCGATGTATTTCGCACGCAAAGGGTCTCCTGGCATCAATACAACCTCTGCAATTTCACCTTGTTTTGCTTCCAAATGAACACTCATTATGAAATCCCCCATCCTATCTTGTTGAAACAGGTCGTTTTATTGTGTGAAAAACAACATATAAATAACCTGTAAACGTTTACTAAGAGCGTAACATGAGACGCTCGATCCATGCGGTGCGGACATTCCGCTTTATTTTGTAATCTTCATCACAAAAAAAAGAAGGCTAACGTTACTGCAACGTCGGCCATTGTAGCATAAAATAAGAATGAAACTACGTTAAGAAAGCGCTTTACATGGCTACTTCAAATATAATATCCGAACATTCAAAGTAAATTTGGCATGGAATCTTCAGAACGCCAACGTCGTTGCTTTGGATGCGGGACGTCTGATTCGCACATAGCGGTCAGTCGCTCGAAATCAAGAATGTAGATATGCTTTTGCTCCAGTGTAATAAGCTGTTCGTCTTGAAATTCTTTTAGCGTCTTGGATAAGGATTCACGTGTAACGCCAATCATGTTGGCCATCACGTGATGTGTAAACTTATAAGTAATCTTAATACGGTCGTCTTCTTCGCGACCTAGATTGTAATATAAGTCCAGCAGTAAATTAGCGGTCTTTCTGCGAACATCCATAAAGGATAAATAACAAACTTTACGGTTTAATACACGGATATGGTCAACTAATTGACAATAAGCGCGTTTCAGAACCGATGGATGCTTCTCCGCTAATTCGATAAAGTCGCTGCGACTCATAACCCAAGCGTGAACCGCCTCCATTGCCTCTATTGAAGCAATGCGAGCTTGGTTCGGATATATGGCTTCCAATTCACCAATCATCTCACCAGGGAAGAAGAAATTATAAATAATTTCTTTGCCCTCTTGCAAGCGAAACACTTTTACAGAACCAGAACGAACAATATAAATATCTGTATCTTGATCATCCTCATAAATGAGGGTGTGATTCTTCTTAAACTGTCTTTGCTTCAGTTTGAGTTCCCACTCATGCAACACATGGTCGGGTAGATCTTGAAGAAAATTAACTTGTCGCAAGTCCGTGATCATGAGCAACACTTCCCCTGTGTAAAATGGGTCCATCATCATTATACATGAGAATGAGCATAAGGAACATGGACATGGCCTTGAATCACTAATGAAAGCGGTTACTACCTATATTTTACTTGGGGGGTGTTGCGTGTAAGCGCTTTTACAACATGATGTGCATGCGGAGCGTGAAGCATGCATACGCAACTTATTTATACGCAGTATTGAAACGTAAGTAGTTAGCTTAAGCTTTACCATGATGAATACTAGGGGGACTAGAAGTATGGTAGGGAAGAAAAGAAGATCAGTAATGTTGCTTATGGTGGTAGCGATGGTGTTCTCGTTTGCACTAGCTGGTTGCGGCGGCGCTAAGCCAAGCACTGAAGGCGCAAAACAAGAAAACGGCGCAGCTACAGATGGCGCTAAAGGCAAAGACTTGAAAATCGGCCTTGCAACGGATATGGGTAGCGTAAACGACAAATCGTTTAACCAATCCGCATGGGCAGGATTGAATAAGGCAAAAGATGAGTTCGGCGTTGAAATTAAATATTTGGAGCCGAAGTCTGACAAAGACATCATTCCTAACTTGAATCAATTCCTTAAAGGCGGTTATGACCTGACTTGGGGTACTGGCTTCCCTTTGGTTGATCCAATTGCACAATTGTCCAAAGACAACCCAGACAAGAAAATGGGTATTATCGATGGCGAAGTGAAAGCACCTAACGTTGCTTCTGTATTGTTCCAAGAGCACGAAGGTTCCTTCCTTGTGGGCGTTATCGCTGGTTTGACAACGAAAACGAACAAAATCGGTTTCGTAGGTGGTATGGAGAACCCAGTAATCAAGCGTTTCGAAGCTGGTTTCCGTGCAGGTATTAAAGAAGTGAATCCAAAGGCTGAGTTTAAGTCGATCTACGTTGGTAACTTCAACCGTGTAGATATGGGTAAAAGTGCTGCTGCTACTTTGTATGGCGATGGCATGGACATCATTTTCCACGCTTCTGGTATCGTTGGTAACGGTGTATTTAACGAAGCAAAAGAGCGCTTTGGCCGCGGTGAGCGCGTATGGGTTATCGGCGTAGATATGGACCAATCCGAGACGTTTGGCCACGATATTACGTTGACATCTATGATTAAAAAGGTTGACGTTGCGGTATACGAAATTGCTAAATTGCTCGTTGAAGATAAATTCCCAGGTGGAAAAACAACGTTCATGGGCTTGAAAGAGAACGGTGTAGGTATCGCTCCAACTTCGGACAAGAACGTATCTGCAGATATCTTGAAAAAAGTTGATGAATACCGTGAAAAAATCATTAAAGGCGAAATTAAAGTGCCTACTGAATAAGGAACAAGATTCCCCTGCCAATCGCGGCAGGGGACTTTCATCCAGACAACTACTTTTCAAATGTACAGTCTTAACGAATAGAGAGATGAACAAGACAATTGATAGTGACACAGAGAAATATAGGTGTGGTTACAGGTTCATTTTGATGGGGAGGGAAGATCATGAAAGAACAGCAACAGACCGTCTTAGAGTTAAAAGGACTAACGAAGCGATTCCCCGGAATTATTGCAAATGATCATATTGATCTTGAATTGCGCAAAGGTGAAATACTTGCCTTATTGGGTGAGAACGGCGCAGGTAAATCGACATTGATGAATATGGTATTTGGTCTTTATCAACCTTCTGAGGGTGAGATTTGGGTAAATGGTAAGTCGGTAAAAATGGATACGCCGAGTACGGCAATTGAGCTAGGTATCGGGATGGTTCACCAGCACTTTAAGCTTGTGCCGCCGTTTACAGTGACAGAGAATATTATTCTCGGTATGGAAACGAAGCGGGGCTTGCAGTTGGATCAAAAATCGGCTGCTAAGCGTATTCAAGAATTGTCTGATTTGTATAAGCTCAATTTGCAACCGCATTCACGCGTCGAAACAATCTCTGTTGGGATGCAGCAGCGGGTTGAAATCATGAAAATATTGTACCGCGGAGCGGACATTCTTATATTCGATGAGCCTACGGCTGTATTGACGCCGCAAGAAATTAGCGAATTGCTAATCATTTTGAAGCGACTGGCTAGTGAGGGTAAATCGATCATCATTATTACGCACAAATTGAAAGAAATTATGGAAGTGGCTGATCGTTGTACGGTCATTCGCCGTGGTAAGGTTATCGGCACTGTTAACGTGGCAGATACGACACCACAAGCATTGGCTGAAAAAATGGTTGGTCAGTCGGTGAAATTGACAGTTGATAAGGCTGAGGCTACACCGAAAGACGTCATGATCGATATCAAAGATCTGTGGGTGAAGGATGAGCAAGGCCACGATGCGGTTAAAGGGATGTCGTTCCAAGTACGAGCGGGTGAGATTGTCGGTATTGCTGGTGTAGATGGCAATGGACAGACGGAGCTCATCGAGGCGATTAGCGGCATGCGTCCGCAGCAAAAAGGAGATATTCGTTTGCAAGGAACGTCCTTGGCAAATATGAATCCGCGTGAGGTTGCTGAGAGAGGAGTCAGCCATATCCCGCAGGACCGTCATAAACACGGTCTAGTGCTCGATTTCTCGGTCACCGAGAATATGGTGCTGAAATCGTACTTCACTTCACGGTGGAGCAAAGGCGGCTTGCTACAGCACGATGCGATTCGCAAGTATACGGAAGAAATGATCAAACAGTATGACATTCGTACGCCTGGCACAGAGGTGTTGGCGCGTTCGCTGTCTGGGGGCAATCAGCAAAAAATTATTATTGCCCGAGAGATCGAACGCAAGCCGCAGTTTATTATCGCGGCTCAACCAACTCGCGGTCTGGATGTCGGCGCGATTTCATTCGTACATCGTCAGCTCATTAAAGAGCGCGACGAAGGTAAAGCCGTACTGCTCGTATCGTTCGAGCTTGAAGAAATTATGAACGTGGCTGATCGTATACTCGTTGTATTTAACGGTCAGGTCGTTGGCGAGACGACACCACAAGCGACTACAGAGCAAGAGCTTGGACTTATGATGGCTGGTAAGACGGAAAGGGGGGTGACTCATGGCTAACCATGCACAAACAGGCAAGTCGTCATCCGGTTGGTTGGCTCTGCTCAAGCAGGAGTCGGTATGGATTTCGGTCTTATCTATCATTATCGGTTTGATCATTGGTGCGGTGGTAATGTTAGCTGGTGGATATGATCCATTGCTTGCTTACGAATCACTCTTATTGAAACTTTTTGGATCAAAGTATGATGTGGGTGAAGCTTTAGGCGTTATTGTACCGCTTATTATGACAGGTCTTGCTGTTGCGATTGCCTTCCGTTCAGGTATGTTCAATATCGGGGTTGAAGGTCAAATCGTAATGGGTTCCATAGGAGCAATCGTTGTAGGGCACTTCGTGAACTTGCCACCTGTATTGCACGGAATCGTTTCCTTGCTTGCAGGTACGGTGTTGGGCGGATTGTGGGGCATGCTCGTAGCATGGCTGAAGACAAGCCGCGGCATTAATGAAGTTATTACGTGTATTATGTTGAACTGGACTGCGCTTTACTTGAGCCATATTGTGATTCGTACCCTTATGGAGGAGCCAGGTGCAGGACGTTCTAAAATGATTCAGGACTCAGCAAGCATTTCGCTAGATCGACTAACAGCTTGGATGGACGGAGCTCGCGTTCACTGGGGCTTTGCCATCGCGATGATTGCTGTAATAGGCTACTACTTCTTTATTAATAAAACGAAGTGGGGCTATGAAATGCGTGCAGTAGGCTCCAATAAGCATGCAGCACATTACGCAGGTATTTCCGTAAAGAAAACAACACTTCGTGCCTTCTTCATCTCCGGTATGCTCGGTGGTATGGTTGGTACATTCGAAGTGTTGGGCGTATTTAAATATTTGGCTATCGCGCCAGCAACATCAGGACTTGGCTTTGACGGTATTGCCGTTGCATTGCTCGGCATGAACACAGCACTTGGTGTATTACTTGCCGCAATATTATTCGGTGCTCTGATGTACGGTGCGCAAGGTATGAGTTTCGGTGCTGACGTACCAGGCGAAGTTATTCGAATGGTTATCAGTATTATCATCTTCTTTGCCGCAGCGCCAGGTATATTGCGCCTTGTGTTGAAACGCTGGCCACGCAAACGACAGGAGGTGAGCGCTGATGGAAGCAATGGCGTTTCTGCTTAACGGTACGTTCGTATTTGCAACTGCGCTTATATTCGCAGCGCTTGGTGGATTAATCACAGAACGTACGGGGGTAGTTAACCTCGGTCTAGAAGGATTCATGGTAGCGGGAGCATTTTCTGCTGCTGTCACTGCTTACTTTGCGGAGCAAGCGGGTCTAGGCGGGATGTCGGCATGGATCGGCTTCCTAAGTGCTCCATTGTGCGCGTTGTTGTTCGCGCTAATGCATGCAATTGCTTCAGTTCGCTTTAAAGCGGATCAAGTTATTAGTGGAATCGTCGTCAACATGTTGGCAGCAAGCTCTACGTTCTTCTTAGTTAAGCTCATTTTCGATGGAGCGGCGGAGACGCCAATGTTGACTGAGGTATTTGGTAAGACGAACATTCCGTTCTTGTCGGATTTACCGTTTTTCGGTGTAGCATTTTTCCAAGTGTACCCGACGACGATTGTGGCACTTATTCTCGTCGTAATTATTTACTTTGTAATGTTTAAAACACCGCTTGGTTTGCGGATGCGTGCTGTAGGTGAGCATCCAGGATCAGCTGACACAGCGGGAATCCGTGTTAACCGTCTTCGCTTCTTAGCAGTATTAGTGGGCGGTATGGTCGCTTCCTTAGGTGGCGCGACTATCGCGTTGACTGCAAATAGCAGCTTCTCGTTCAATACGATTTCCGGTCAAGGGTTTATTGCCTTGGCGGCTGTTATCTTCGGACGTTGGCACCCAATCGGAGCGATGGGAGCAGCATTGTTCTTCGGCTTGGCACAAGCGTTGAAGGATAAAGTACAGCTGTTCGAATTTGCGAAGCAGGTACCGACAGAAGTGTTCTACATGCTTCCGTATGTGCTCACACTAATCGTGCTTATCTTTACATCCAAGCGCACTAGTGCACCGGCAGCACTCGGTCAGCCGTACGATCCGGGTAAACGCTAAGTTAATAGCGAAAGCGGAATTAAAAATATTGTGAAGAGCCATAGCGGCGGGGTTAGTCCCGTTTGCTATGGCTCTTTTGTATAAAATGCCGACCCCGTCCGCAAACTGTAACAGAACAAGTGGAGGTGTTGGTATTGCATAGAGACGAATCGATTCAGATCGACCAAGCGCAGCTTGCAGCCGCTTGGCAGCAAACGCTGCCGTGCTTATTGGATGCAGGTGATAAGGCAACCGTACTGCCGGATGAAGGCGTTCCTAATGGGCTGCGCATTCATATTGATACGGCAGGGCGTCAATTGTATTCATTTGATTTTCAATGCAAATATGTGGATTCGCGCGAAGTGCGGTTGGACTTGGTGGATGTGGAGCGGGATGGGCGCACCGTAGACGAGCGAACGCCGATCATTCAGGAACTTACGCAAAATTATGCGCGCCATATTCACGAATGTGCGCAAGCATTGCATGATTTGACGCATCACGGTAGTCAATAAAGGTTACGAACAGGAGGAACATCAGATGACGAAGGCAAAGCAAGGCTTAGATAAAAATTTAAGCGGTGTTGTGGATGATTTAGCGCAAAGCGCGGTCAATAGTCACCAAGCGCAACAGCTACAGCAGGATCGCAACGATCGTCGTCATCAGGACGCTCTAAATCACGATAGCTCGACGGATTTAGAGCATTTATAGTGCAAAGAGAGAAGTAGCAATAAAGCGACCGCCTAGGCGCTGGATGAAGAGGATGTGATTGCGATGAGTAGTGGAAAATCAAAAGCGATTCCTGTACCTGAAGCGGATCAACCAACGCGGCACCGTGCTGGCAATGAACGAGGGGCTGTTCAAGAGCCGTTATCGGGTTCCAAAAAAGTGAAAAGTAAAAACCATGTAAGTCATAACAATCCGCAAGGATAATGATAAAACAGCGAACCCTTGTGATTCCTTACGAGCCAGTTAGGAATTGCGAGGGTTTTGCACTTTTTATAAACAAAATTACGGAAAAACCAACTATTAGGAGCTTGCATTCGGTATAATAGAAGTAAGTAAGGATAAACAGATAGTAATTTATAAGGAGAGGTGAAGTAGTTGGAGAAAAACAAGCTAACGAATAGTCAGACTGACAATCAGGACGTTCCACAGTCTGAACATAATCAAACCCAAAGCGAGATGAAGGTTCCTTCTGAAGGGTTGCAAGAACAGGCTTTAAATGAACATTTTGCAACGAATGGCGCTCATGCAGCTGCGAAGCAACATTCCAAAATGGGCATTGGCAATTTGCTAACCCGTGTGTTCTTTATTATTGTGGGTGCAGTGTTGATGGCTGTAGGTCTTGAATTGTTCCTCGTTCCTAACCAGATTATAGATGGTGGAGTTACCGGTATTTCAATTATTAGTTCACACTTATCTGGTTGGCCACTTGGTATATTCCTATTTGTGTTGAACTTGCCGTTTCTAGTCCTAGGTTATAAGCAGATTGGAAAGACGTTTGCATTATCCACATTACTAGGTATTATCGTGATGTCAGTAGGGACACAATTGCTGCACTCCACACCCGCGTTCGTCGATGACGTGTTTTTAGCTGCGGTGTTCGGGGGAATTGTACTCGGTATCGGTATCGGTATTGTTATACGTTTTGGGGGGTCGCTGGATGGGACGGAAATCGTGGCCATTTTGCTGAATAAGAAGACTCCATTTTCAGTCGGCGAAATTGTCATGTTTTTCAACCTCTTCATTTTAACAAGCGCAGGCTTTGTATTTGGATGGGATAAAGCCATGTACTCGTTAATTGCATACTTTATTGCGTTCAAAATGATAGATATTACGGTAGAAGGTCTGAATGACTCAAAAGCAGTCTGGATTATAAGTGATAATCATAAAGCAATTGGGGATGCGCTACTTAGCCGATTAGGGCGTGGAGTTACGTACATGCATGGCGAAGGTGGATTTTCTGGGGATGAGAAAAAGGTCATTTTTACGGTTATTACTCGTCTTGAAGAAGCGAAACTAAAGGCGATTGTAGAGGAGCAGGATGACCAAGCATTCTTGGCAATTGGCGATATCCATGATGTAAAAGGTGGAAGATTTAAGAAGAAGGACATCCACTAGTTCGTGATATTAGTCCTTTATTGGTCCTTAATGACTAGAGCGACACAAAATGTCGCGTAATTATTACTAAAGAACTATTTCCATACAAACGTGATTGGGGTAATATGTAATGGGTAAATTTAGTTAACTTTAGTTGACTTCATCATGAGTGGGAGGCTTACCGGAATGAAGAAATGGTACAAAGGAACGTTAGCGGTAATGCTTGCAGCTACGCTGGTTATTGCCGGTTGTGGATCAAAGCAGAATCCAAAGGAAGCTGTGCAAGCATCGTTTGATAAGTCGCTTGAAGCGACATCTTATGAGTTTAAAATGGGCTTGAAGGTTGAAGATTTGCAAATGAAGTTAGATGCAGTTGCGAATGATCCACAATCCCAAATGGCTATTAACTACATGAAGAATGCGGAATTGTCTTTCTATGGCGTGTATCAAAAGGAACCTTTCCAAATGGAAGGTACTTTGGATATTAATTTGCAAGGTGACATGGCAATCAACTTTAAGTTGCCGATGGTAATGACAGCGGAGAAAATGTGGGTTAAGGTTCCGAATATTGCATTCTTGCCTATCCCAGAAAAGTTAGTTAATAAGTACATCGAGGTTGACTACAAGAAGTTGGCTGAATTGTCTGGCGAGCCTGTAGCTATGCCTACACCAGAAGATCAAAAGAGCTTGCAGAAGTTCACTTCGGAATTGTTTAAAGTATTCTTGAGCAAATACGACGAGAAGGCATTCTTTACAGAGATCGCGAAAAAAGATGCGGCTCTGCCTGAGAGTGTAGACGCAAATCAAATCGTTAAGTTTACGGTTACGAACGACAACTTGGAGCAAGCGGTTAATACTTTCGTGAAAGATGTTGCACCAGCAGCTGTGGATGTATTCGCGAAAGAAGAATACCGTAAACTATTGAAAATCGAGCAAGCTGATATTGATACAATGAAATCGGAAATGAAAGCAAGCGAAGCTACTATTGCTGCAGATGTAGCTAAGTTCAAAAAGCAAGCAAAAATTAACGATTTTAGCATTACGACAGCAATCAATAAAGATAAGTATCCAGTGCATCAAACGGTTGCAATTGATACTGAAGTTAACAACGGAACTCCTGGCGAAGAAGTAAAATTGAAGTTGAAAGTTACAAACGAAATGTCCAAAGTTAACGAGAAAGCGACGTTTAAATTGGGCATTCCGAAAGATGTAGTTACATTGGAGCAATTGCAAACAATGTTCTAAGTTTTATTTGATAAAATGTTGAAAGACCTACCCATTTGGGTAGGTCTTTTTTTGCGGATTAGTGAAGTAAACGGAAAACTTCTGGTTCCTTGTTTCCTTAATCCTTTTCCTGTGCTCATTTACGAAACACGACGTTTAATAACGATTACGATTGTATGGGAGGTTCCGAATGAGATTGCGTATGAGGCTCCGTATGAGCTGTCGTAGGAGCTTCCGTTTGCAGTACAGCAGATCGCTTCAAGCGTAATTTTCTAAAGAAGTTAGTTAGTAATACAGCGCATTCCTCGCGCAATATTCCATCTGTGACTTCCGAACGGTGATTAAAGCGGGACTCCTGCAATAAATTCATAAGTGTTCCGACACAGCCTGCTTTCGGATCGGTTGTACCGTAAACGACGTACGGTACACGAGATTGGACGATAGCTCCTGCGCACATGGGGCAAGGCTCTAACGTCACGTAAAGTGTACAGTTAAGTAGCCGCCACGATTGTAGGGACTCGCTCGCTTCGCGAATTGCGATCATTTCGGCATGCGCAGTTGAATCGAGCGTCGTTTCACGCAAGTTGTAACCGCGCCCGATAATTTCATTATTGTGGACAACAATGGCGCCAATCGGAACTTCCCCGATCGCTTCCGCTTGTTTCGCTTCTTCAATAGCAAATCGCATCCAATATTCATGCGATAACGTTTCTGGTTCTCCTGTTGGAGAAATCGTTGAGTCTGACATCGACGGCAACTTCCCCTTTCTATAGTTCTCTTTAAGTATACACTAGGCCCAAAAGACGTCCTAGCCCTTGTACCCCGAACATGTATTCGTTGTTAACATGTTGTGTACATTTTTGTGGATAAAACAGAGCTTATCCACAGACTTATGCACATTTTATCCATGACTGTTCACAATATGTGCACAGTGTGTTAATAACTTTAGGTTACTATTCATCTAAAATTGTTTATAATCACGAAATCTTATGTCGATTCATCAAAAAGCATGGACAAATCGACTCGAAGTGAAGTATGATCCTAATTAAAGTGCCATTTTAAACCAAATACTCTGCAGAGGCGTCTTTACTATTATTACCGCTTCTCTTATATCCAAGTTATTTGGACATTCACTTAGCAGAGGTGAGTCATGCGTCTTTCCATTAAAGCGAAACTTTCCATTTTTA
This sequence comes from Paenibacillus sp. 481, assembly GCF_021223605.1. Taxonomy (NCBI): domain Bacteria; kingdom Bacillati; phylum Bacillota; class Bacilli; order Caryophanales; family Paenibacillaceae; genus Paenibacillus; species Paenibacillus sp. 481. The sequence continues at coordinate 2,265,227 of NZ_CP075175.1, read as the reverse complement.
TCTCCTGTACGGTGCTTCTTGCACTATTAATGCATATGATTGTCAACTACTATACGACGAAGTCTAAGCTTACTGAGGAAATTGAACAACGTATGCGTGTGACTGCGCAACAGATTGACATTTCTGTTAAGCAAGCCCGTCATGCTGCTCAATTGCTGGATGAGCAGTTAGCTGAGAAGCTTTATGTAGCGTCTGTACATATTGCGTCCAAACTTCCACCGGATATTGAAGATGTCAGAGATGGACAATTAACCGAACTGAGCAAGGAGCTTCGAATCTCACATATCTCATTGCTTAGTGAAGTAGACAATGGACAAGACATTGTAGTTAAAAAGTCATCTGACGGTAAGGAAATGGGTCTATCCACAAAGAAGTGGAGTTACTGGTATACTGCTTTTCAGCAGCTCTTAAAGACCGGGCAAGTGACGGTATCGGAAGGGCAAAAGTTTCATAACTTTTGGGCGGGGCCCATCGATAGATCTTCTTCCGATCCTGACTACAACGATAAGTGGGGATATTACTACGATCATAAAAGAAACTATATTATTAATCCTTATCTTCGTAATGAGAGTATTCAGTCGTTTTTTGATACAAAGCGTATTAAAGAACTAACTGAAAAGACGAAAGAGACGCAAGCAAACGTATTGGAGATAACGGCTTTTAATCCGCAGACGATTGGTAAAGGTCCGAAAGTAACGAGGCGTAGTGACGGACAATCTATCATTAGACCTGAGGATAGTGTTATTTTATACGGTAGCCATGAGTACGAACATGCTTTGGACAAGAAGTATGTCCATGAAGCGATGGCAAATGAGAGCGTATTTGTCGAATGCAAGGTTGACGGTGGATACGTGCTCAAAGGATTTTATCGCATGCAAGATAAAAAGCCTTACGTCTTAACGATTGTGATGGATGGGCAAGCTTTAGCGTCCACTCTCCATGATCAGTTAATGCAAAGTATTGCGGTGGGCATTGTGTTGTTGGAGATCGTACTTGTGGGAAGTTACTTGTTAGCAGGTATGTTAATTCGACCGGTGCAAGCTATTGTGCAAAAAGTTAATATGATCTCCGTCGGACATTTTAGTACACGACTAAACGTAGAGCGTAAAGATGAGTTGGGTATATTAGCAGCTCGCATCAATGCAATGGCTCGAAATTTAAATATGTCCACTGATAAAATGCGCACTTTATATGAAGAAAATCGAACGATCAAAGAGCAGCTGGAATCGTTTATTAATCAATCGAATGATGCTATTCATGTCAATGACCTAAGTGGTCGTGTGCAGCGCGTGAATCAGGCATTCGTTGATATGTTTGGTTGGAGCATGGAAGATGTGCTCGATATGCCTTTGTCCAACATACCTGAACAGGTGCTGGAGGAGGAGCTGGAAGCAGAACAATTGTTGCGTTCTGGCCAGAACATAGGCGCAAGGGAAACGCTCCGCTTAACGAGAGATGGTCGACTGCTCGACGTTAGTGTAAGCACGTCACCGATCTATAATGAGCGGGGAGAGTGCGTGGCGTGGGCAAGCATTATTCGGGATATGACGAGTCGCAAACGGATGGAGGAGCTGCTACGTCGTTCTGAGAAGTTGACAACGGTAGGTCAACTTGCTGCGGGCGTTGCGCATGAAATTCGCAACCCGTTAACGACATTACGCGGATTTTTACAATTACAGCAGCAGACAAAGCACCTTAATTCCGGACATGTTAATATGATGCTGTCAGAGTTGGATCGTATTAATCTTATTGTCAGTGAGTTTCTGATTCTGGCGAAGCCACAAGCCGTACGTTTTCAACCGAAAGACGTTCGGATTATTATGGGTGAAGTTATGTCTTTACTCGATAGCCAAGCGCATCTGCTGAACATTGGCTTTGTCAAAAGGTTTAGCGAAGATGTACCGCTTGTCGAATGTGAGGAGAATCAGCTTAAGCAAGTGTTTATCAACGTCATAAAAAATGCGATGGAAGCTATTTCAGACGGGGGTAAAGTTGAATTAAGCATCGACTCCAGTGATGAGGGCAACGTTATTATTGTCATCGAGGATAATGGGATTGGTATTCCGCAAGACCATTTATCTCGCTTAGGAGATCCATTCTTTACGAATAAAGAGAAGGGAACCGGTTTGGGGTTGATGGTAAGCCAACGTATTATTCATAACCATAAGGGGACGTTCGACATTATGAGTGAAGAGGATTGTGGAACTTCAGTGACGATCAGGCTACCAGCTATCGACAATTCGCAGGCCAGATCACGGGATCTAGTCGTCATAAACAAAATGAAGTAGAAAGAATAGGTTGTCCTTCGATTCATCTACACAAACGAAAGGAAGCTTCAAGCGGAAGCCATCTATGGCCTGCGATTGAAGCTTCCTCTTTTGTTTATGTTACGGCGTTGGCGATTCTAGCTTGGCACTGCCACTGCCTTGTACTGCGCGAGGGAGGCTGCTGCCTTGCCCTGGAGCGTTCTTGTCTGTGTACTTCCGAAGGATCGAGACTTCAACACGACGGTTCTTCGAACGTCCCTCATCGGTCTTATTCTCGGCAATCGGATGGTACTCACCCATCCCAACCGCTTTGAATAGCTTAGGGTGAATTTCTGAGCGTTCGAGTACAATCTTCATAAAGCTAAGCGCTCGTGCCGAACTCAAATCCCAGTTCGATGCAAAGCGGCTATTGGAAATCGGACGATCATCCGTATGGCCCGTTACTACGACCTCATAGCCCGGGTAGTTCTTCAACATCGATCCAATGGTAACCGCCAGTTGCTTCGCATCGTTCTTCAAGTCAGCTTTCCCTGAATCAAACAGGGCACTGTCGTTAATTGTAATCTTCAACTCAGAGTGATTGAGCTTCGTATTCAATTGATCAGCTAAGCCGTTGCTCTTAATATATTCATCCAACTTGCGTTGCAACTGCTCCAGCTTCTGCTGTTCAAGTTGCGCTTGACGCATGTGCTGCTCTCTTTCCTTTTGCGGGGAATCGGAGCGGTGATCTTTGCTTTCGTCCATCTGTTCTACTTTTTGACCACCCGTACGAATGACGGACGTCTGATCTAAAATATTAACCCCACCCGTGTTGAGTGCGACACTAAAGGCTTGACTCATTTCCTCGAACTTCTTCTTATCCACCGCCTGCATGGAGTATAGCACGATGAAGAGGGCGAGCAGCAGCGTAAGAATATCAGCATACGGAATGAGCCACGATTCATCAATGTGCTCTTCATGGTGCTGCTTGCGCTTTTTACTCACTGCGTACCTCCTCCTCAGTTCCCATTTCAGCGCGTTCTTTTGGTGTTAAGAAGACAGAAAGTTTTTGATTGATAGCAATCGTAGAAACGCCGGATTGAATGGACAACAGTCCTTCAACCATCATCATGCGAATGAGAATCTCACTCTGCGACAAACGTTTCAGTTTATTTGCAATAGGATGCCATAATACGTACCCTGAGAAAATACCCAATAATGTAGCTACGAAGGCAGCAGCGATTGCTGAAGCAAGTGCGTTCATGTCGGACATTTGCGATAGTGCCGCAATTAGACCGATAACCGCTCCTAGTACACCTAGGGTAGGCGCATATGTACCTGCTTGAGTAAAAATAAGAGCCCCTGCACGGTGGCGATCTTCTGTCGCATGAATGTCTTCCATTAACACGTCACGTACAAAGTCCTGATCGTTACCGTCAATGATCATCCGCATTCCGTTGCGCAAAAAATCATCATCAATATCGTCAATGCGCGTCTCCAACGCCAGCAATCCTTCGCGGCGTGTAATTGTCGCCCACTCCATAAACAATTTGATTAGTTGTACACGGTCTACTAGTTCTTGCTGTTTGAATGTCATGCCAATCAATGTCGGGAATTTCTTCAGCTCTCTCATCGGGAATGCAATGAAGAGCGCGGCTGCTGTACCAACAAAAATAATTAGATATGCAGCCGGATTAATAAGGTTGGATAATGCTGCGCCCTTAAAATACATCCCGAGGGTGACAGATATTAATGCAAGCACTAATCCGATTAAAGTCGATTTCTCCATCTTTCCATTTACACCTCATCCATGAGTATAATGGTGCTTCCTGCGTCCTGCATTCGACGATTTGTAGCGGAATGCACGAATCATTAATGCAATACCTTTTTTATCGGCAAAATGGGCTTCATTTTTTAGTGAAAATTGCAATGTGATTGGTGAATGTGCTGTATGTTCATTCCGTTGACAAAGTGTGGAAGTTGCCCTAAAATATCGCTAATGTTAACTAATTAGATCGGAATAGTGTATTATATAAGACTTTGCTCTCTTCTGGCTGTGAGTGTTGTCAATCGCTATGCGCCTCAATAAGTTACAACCATACGTAAAAAGGAGCTTGTCATGGACATTAAATATGATGTCATTGTCATCGGAGCGGGTTCATTTGGAGCAAGTGCAGGTGCGCATTTAGCTCGTGCAGGAGCGAAGGTATTGCTGCTTGATGCTTACTACCCGCCACACGAACGGGGGAGCCATCATGGTGCTACCCGTATATTTCGAGCGGGCTATACGATGGGGTCAGCTTATGTGGAGCTGGCGAAGCTTGCGCGTGAACGGTGGTTAGAGTTGGAGCGGGATGCCGAGCAGATACTGGGAGGCTATTGTCAGGGGAGTCTGTTCCTGCCTACAGGAACGATTAGCATCGGTGCACGTAATAATGATGCGTTAGCGAAGAAGGAAGCGGGCTGCCTTCAACATGAAATTCCGTATCAGCGCTGGGATCAGTATGAAACGGAGCGTCTATATCCCGTCCTAAGCTTGCCCAAGGACAGTGAAGTGCTGTTCGAGCCTTGGGGTGGGGTGCTATTGAGCGAGCAAATTATTAAGGCATATATCCAACTCGCTATTCGTGCGGGAGCTCAATTTCTGCCTTATCACCCGGTGCAGCAAATAAACAGCAGCCGGAGTGGGGTACAAATTGTGAGCGGCAATAAGCGATTCGAGGCAGGGCGTGTACTTGTAACAGCGGGTGTGTATTTGCCGCAGCTACTGCCTGCGCTACAGCTACCGATACAAGCAGCTCGTCGCGTATTTGCTTGGTACGAGGATCAGAAAGGGCTGCACGATGCGGCGCAGTTTCCGTCATTTATTGTGCATGAACATGAAGGATCAGAGTATTATGGTATACCTTCGTTGCAAGGCTCAGGCTTGAAGGTAGGGCATCATCAACGCGGTCAGTCATGGGGGTTGGATCAGCCTGTAGCGCCTTTTGGTACTTATCCGAGTGATGAAGGGGAGTTGCATGCTTTCGTGAAGCGGATGTTCCCGAGGGTAGGGGAATGTAGTGGTGGAGCAGCTTGTTTGTACGAATTAACGCCAAATGAGCATTTTATGATTGATCGTCATCCGACAGAAGAGCGAATATGGTTTGCAGGTGGCGGCTCAGGCCATGGATTCAAATTCGCTAGTGCGATTGGGCCCCTGTTAGGCGAATGGTTACTGCAAGGTACGCCTCCTAAGCAATTGAGGCCGTTTCATTTAGCTGCTGCCTTGTAGGTTGATGAATGGCATAGAATCAATGGAAAGTGATCAGACAATGGAATGGCACAGAGACTCATAGTGTAGACCGAACGTAGAATAAGCCAGGTGAGAGTAAGGAGCGTGGTTGGGCTATGTACGCAAACGAGAATCGTAGGGCGGATAGGACGTCACTGTCATCTTCACATGTCACGGATTATTGTGCAAAGGCGGCTGCGGGGCTACAGCAAATTGAACGGATTGCCCAAGTGATGAAGAAAGATGCGAAAGCATTAGATGAGCAGCATGGCTTGCCGCTACATCATGTGGAGGCGCTGCGTGAAATGGGCTACCCCTCATGGACGGTGCCGACTGCATACGGAGGCCAAGGCATGCCGCTACCGACCTGGCTTGCGGCTCAGGAGAGGCTAGCCCGCGCTAACCCTGCGGTAGCCCTTGGCATGGGCTGGCATGGCGGCATCGTGTATGACTTGGCGCTGAAGCAGCTGTGGCCGGAGACTGCGATGGCGCACGTATGCCAACGTATCGTTCGCGATGGCGCGCTCATTAATCGCGCAGCTATGGAAGTTGGCGGTGGCAGCCCATCGCGTGGCGGCAAGCCGCGAACAACAGCGCAACGGTTGCCGGAAGGTGGCTACCGCATAACGGGACGCAAAACGTTTACGACCTTTGCGCCGATGTTAGAGTGGTTCATCGTGACCGCTTCCATTGAAGGCACAGAAGAAGTGGCCGAATTTCTCGTTCCGCATCATGCTGAACGAGTGCTTGTGGAATGGACGTGGGACATGATCGGGATGCGCGGCACAGCAAGCCATGACATCGTGCTAGAGGGGGCGATGGTGTCTGAGGAGGCGAAACTATACACGTATAGTCAAGAGGATTACCGTAAGCCCAATCCCTATTTGCTTCACATCCCAGCCTGTTACTTAGGGATTGGTGGAGCTGCTCAGGAAGAAGCAATTAAGTTTGCACTCTCCTATGCACCACCGTCGCTGAACGGCTCAGTCATACATGCTCCCCATGTGCAACAGCTTCTTGGTGAAATCGAACTTGAATTAACAGTAGCTCGCCATCTGTTATATCGTGTGGCAGAGGAGTGGGAGGCAAACGGGCTTGATATGCCGTCCAGTAAATTTGCCGATATTGCAGCAGTTAAGACGCATGTCGTGCAAGCAGCGTTGTCTACGGTAGATAAGGCCATGCGGATCGTGGGCGCTCATGGTCTACGTATGGATCATCCCTTGCAAATGATGTACCGTGATGTACGTTTTGGCTTGCATAATCCGCCGATGGAAAATACCGCGATCTCTATGCTAGCTCAGCGCTCTATTGAATATGTTCAACACGGCAACAGCCAATCTGTGGATTGAAAAATATTTTTTATCGGGAGAGCGCTCAGCGACTCCCTTTTGTTCTGCGCTAAAACGATGTGAATTGTGAAAATTAAAATAAAAAATAAATTAATATTACATTTCTTATAACTTTTTGCAGAACATTTCGTTTCTTTACAACGTCTGTTACTATATAGGTGCATAATTACATTTCGTGTGGAGGTGAGAGAAATGATGTTTCGGAGTCAGAAGGCTCTATTGATGGCGCTTGTTGTGGTAGCATTAGGCGGGTGTAGTCCTGCAAAAGAGACGGTGGAGTCAGAAGTGGTCAAATCTTCTCGCTCTTCTAATCACAACGAAACAGACACAGCAAAGATAGGTGCAGACAGAGCGGGAGAGGGAGTTGAAAAATTTAAAGTCAATAGCCCAACAGACATAAAGCAAAACGATGGAGTGAGTGCTGACGAGGTCGTAATTAAAATTGATCAGGATGCGCCAACGCTCAATCATATGTTTTGGTTTTCGATAGAGAAGCTGCCCAAAGGGTTCGTGCTAAGTGAAATGGAATGGAAAAGTGATATGCTATCTGTGCGCAATACATATGAAATCGCTCGTGAAAATGGCGCGACAGGCGAAGCACCAGGGTTTTTCATCAGCGGGGACGGACGGACGATGGGCTTTGATTATAATGAGGAAATGAAAGGTGAGCAAGGTACATTTACGCTTACATTTGAGAGTGACAAAGAAAAATCTATAGTGCTCGTATGGGATGAGCAATTAACACTGAAATAACGAGTAGGCGGGGAAACAGCGACAAGCTGATGAGCATGACGATGAGATTTGTCGAGTTCCCCGCTAATGATTCTTCATGAATACTTTTACATAGATGCAGCTGGCTCTGGAACTGGATTTTGCTGCTCCCACACTTCAAGAGCTTGTTCAATAAATGCAATAAGCTCTGGCTCAAAGGGGTACAAGTTCATGTGGTTCGCCCGTTCTTGGTCTCTACGTACTTCCCAAAATTTCTTCATTAGTTCTTCATCGCCTTGGAACAACGCGTCAGACATCTCAATAAATGTATCCATGATAGCCTGAACCTCTGGATGATCGGGCTTAAGATGTTGGATTTGCTTAATGTCCTGTACCACGCGTATCCATTTCTGATCGTCCATCGTAGGTAAATTTTGTTTAAGTATTTGTTGTTCATGGTTATTAAAGTAGCTGTCAACCAGTGATTGTCGTTCCTCAGCTGTGATGGAAGACATTTTGAACAATTGCAACAAGATCTCCCAATTCAGTTCTCCCTCGATGACAATCGTTTGCTGGAGCGCGATAAGCCCTTTTTTCATCATTTCTAACTTGCTCTGCTGCAATTCAATCGATTGGAGTTGGTTGGAAATCGTGTGGGACCAATCGTTGTCGCTACTTTTCATGATTTCTTGAATTTCTTTTAGTTTAAATCCTAACTGCTTAAGAACTTGAATTTGTTGAAGCTTAAATACATCCTTTTGGGTGTAAAGACGGTGCTGACTTTCGGTGCGGATTGATGGGGTAAGCAGCCCGATCTCATCGTAATAATGCAAAGTTCGAATCGAATATGTAGAAAATTTGGCGACTTCACCGATCGTAAGTTCCATATGTGCAAACGCTCCTTCTTTGAAGTTGGTTCAAGAACTTGGAAATAATTTGCCTCAATATGATACAATAAAACAACAATATTGGATAGGGAGCGAGCGGCATTCATGGCTATTTCGTTTGGCAGACCTTACAAACTTATTTTAGATGAGTTAGCAGCAGCGGTTGGTCGTATCCCTGATGGATATACAAGCTTTGATATGACGGCTGAAGAGTGGGAAGAGCTTGGTGAGTCTGGGCGCGGTGAAGTACTGGAAGCTCTGGCTGATGATTTGTTCTACGGTTTAGGACAAGAGCGTCTCGTGTTTGTTGGAAGTGGGAGCGTTCAATACGATCCACAGTTTCATGTAATTGAGATTGTAGTTGAAAGCGATACGGTTGCTACTGTACAGCTACACGAGTCTTAATGAGGAGATGGATTGGAATGTGAGAACGGCATGTATGGCAGCACTCACATTCCGCATTTCCTTTTTTGTAATTTGCATTTTGTAATTTGTAATCCTCACAATAGGTAAACATTAAACGATAAACATCCTCATTTTTGAAAAACCATGCAGTGAAACGTTCCGGTTCCACACGGTGTAGGGCGCTCATACGTATCGGTTATACCAAAACCTACTTTTTCATATACGTGTGTTGCACGTTCATTCCAAGTTAGTACTTCTAAATCAATTTCATTCGTAGGTGTACGGCGGATCGCCTCTTCAACGATGGTGCGCACGAATTCGGCGCCGTTGCCTTTATTTTTTAGATCGGGCCGCATTCCGAGTCCAAGACGAGTGACACCAAGCATCGGGAAAAATTGGGCAAAGCCGACTAGTTGTCCAGCCTCATCGCGTACCGATACATATTGTTGTTGGCGCAGCATAGGGTCTCCGAACTCTTCGCCTTCTGCTTGCATGTCCTCCCATGGGGAGAAGTTATATAAGTCGTAAGGCGGCTCATATTTCCAAGTGCAGATAGTAGCGGCATCTTGTTCGCTCATGGCGGTAATGGAGTAGACAGGGAAAGTTATCGTTGTAGCGGGAGCGATGTTTACGGCATCAGTCGCTTTATTTTGAGTGTTATCGTTTGAGCTAGACATATTCATATTCTCCTTTGTTCGTTGTTATGCTGGCGGGTGATTTAAAGAATAGTGTAATAGCAAGTGATCACACATTTTTATTATGTCATTATTGTCCATTCAAGGACAAGTTGATTATCTTCTGATTCTTTTTAATCTTTTGAAAAAGTGGAGGGGTAATGAATGGCGCAGCGTACATGGATTATCGGGATGGAAGAAGTAAAGGAACTTATTTTGAATCGCGAAAATGATTTCGTGCTTGCGGATTGCCGCTTTTGGCTAGGGGAGCCAGCGCGTGGGCAGCAGGCGTTCGAAGAGGGGCATATTGAGGGGGCGGTCTATTTTGATCTAGACCGCGATTTGTCGTCATCTCGTGCGGAGCATGGCGGTCGGCATCCGCTGCCGCAGCCGGAAGCGCTGGCAGTGACGCTTGGCGAGCGCGGTATTGGCCGTGACACGACGGTCATCGCATATGATGACCAAGGGGGCGCCATGGCAAGCCGCCTATGGTGGCTGCTGCAATATATGGGCCATGATGGAGAAGTGTACATCATGGATGGTGGGTTTAGTGAGTGGGCGCAGCTTGGGTATCCTGTGACGGCGGAGCAGACGGTGGTTCAGGTGCGGGTGCGGCGATATGAGCCGCAGATTCGGGAGGAACTGGTCGTACATATGGATGAGGTACGGGAAAGCTTGGGTCGTGAGGGCGTTGTCCTCATTGATTCGCGTGAGAAGCCGCGTTATTTGGGTGAGATGGAGCCGATCGATCCGGTAGCGGGGCATATCCCAGGCGCTAAAAATGAGTTTTGGCGCAATGGGTTTGACGATAGTGGGCGCTGGTTCGCGCCTGAGGCACAGGCGGAGCGTTGGCGGGCGGTGCTAGATGGCACAGGGCTTAAGTCGGAGGGGCAGGACATTATTGTGTACTGCGGCTCCGGGGTGACGGCTTGCCCGAATGTGCTTGCATTGTGGCAAGCAGGCTATACGGATGCAAAGCTATATGCGGGTAGCTGGAGCGATTGGGTGTCGTATAAGGAGAACCCGGTGGCGACGGGCGAAGAGTAATTTGGGCATTAGACTTGGTAGTAGTAAGTAAATAAAAAACACATCGCCACAAGCGTTAAATGCTTTGGGCGATGTGCTTTTACATTGGTGTGGCATGTGTGCGCCATGGGCAAGTCTTCATTCACCTCGGAATCAACCAAAATCAGTTGATCAATCGTGTTTTTCCCTGCCAAAATTGTTTTCTAATTGTGGCTTTGTCCAACTTTCCAACAGATGTTCTAGCAAGGTCAGTTACAATCTCTAGGCGGGTAGGAATCTTATAAGCGGCTATTTGTTGAAGGCAAAACTGTTCCAGCTCACTAAGGGTGAGTGTTGAATCTATTTTCAGGATGACTATAGCAGTTACTTCTTCGCCTTCGTCTGGCAGAGGTGTTCCAATTACAGCTACCTCGTGAATTGGAGGGTGTTGACTTAATATTTCTTCAACTTGAGCACAATAAACATTTGAACCGTTTACGATGATCATGTCCTTTTTTCGATCCAAGAGATATAAATAGCCGTCTTCATCAAATTTCCCTATATCCCCGGTGTAAAGCCAACCATTGCGAATAGCTTTTTCCGTTTCCTCAGCATTGTTCCAGTATCCAAGCATCATCTGTTCGCCTCTGTAAATAATTTCGCCTGTATCTCCTTGTTTGACTTCATGACCTGATTCATCAACGATACGTACTTCAAAAGGTGTCTGGCCCCACTGTGCAATGTCGGATGGATTTCCAACGGATAAAAGGCGATGCAACTTTCCATCCATATAACATTGGTTTATCGATAAGAAACTGATGAATTGTCCGCTTTCGGTCTGTGAGTATACTTCTTTCAATTGAGCATTTGGAAAAATGTCACGTGCTTTATGAAATGTATTCGCATTAATCGGGGCACCCCCCAGTAGGAGTGCCTTCAGCTTGTCGAGAAACCTCTGTTTGTTAGGACGAGGGTTTCTCTTCATTGAGAAAACGGCAAGCAGCTTCGCACTTATCGGTTGATAGTCAGTTGATCCCTTGTACCCTAACCGTAGGTGGTCAGCTGATTCACGGTGCCTCCTCTCCTAACGGTCGCCACAGTTGTTATTTCAGCGAATATGAGCCCATTCAACATGTAACGGTTATGATGGCGCTTATTACGATGAAAACAGCTGGATGTTGAATGAATTTGGAGAAATAAGCTCACCTATAAACGTTAGAAATCAAAACGAGGTAAATCTGGTGATATAGCCACTGTGGCAACCGTTAAGAACTGATTTGGCTTTATCGACAGCCTGAAAGCAGTCCCTCAGTAGGAATGCCTTTTGATGTTGGTTCAGATCCCTTGATAGTGACAGAATCACCTATCTGCACAAAAACACTTTGGATTGAAGCACATCCAAAGCCCTGCTAATGTCCTCCGGCTTAATATTTCTAGTCAATTCATGTGTCACTCCATGCACGGAAGCCGAGAAGGCCATAATTTTTTGGAAAAGGACCTCTTTTTTCATAGGGCGAACCTCTTACTGAAACGATAACAAACTAATTATCAAATGATAAGTAATGGGGGAAACAATGAAGGTCTTAACCATATACACGCATCCGAATCATAAGAGCTTAAGTCATGCATTTTTGCAAAAAGTGATCGAAGGGAGCAGCCGGAACGCACATATTACAGATATTTAGGTACTTAATCTGTACGGAGAAGAATTTGATCTGGTTCTGGTGCTTAATGAACATAAACGCAGAAGGGATATGCACATCGATCCTAAGCTAAAGAAGTATCGTGATCAGATTTTTTGGGCTGATAAAATGGTGTTTGTGTACCCGATATGGTGAGGGAGGCCTCCCGCGATGCTGTAAATGAGTAGTTGAAGGCGGTCACTATAATTTTATAGTAAGCGCTACCAAGAAAATTTGACCACAAGCATGGCTGGTGATAATATTGCTGTGGAGATGTTTGAAAGGAGAGTCAACCTATGGCAGGAATCTTGTAATGGTGTCAATTGGATAGAACACTAGCCCGACAAACCAAGGGAGTAGTGTGCTTTCTTTTACCATTACGAGGGACGCAAGGTTGATGAGTTATAGAACCCGCGCGGACACCTTTGTGTCCGCTTTTTTTATGGGGAGTATGCATCGTCCATTAACCCATATCATTGCGCCTCCCACTTACAGGAGGATAAATAGATGAATCGTTTACGTTTACAAGGGAAGATCGCAATTATTACAGGAGTGAGTCGCAGTAAAGGAATAGGGAGCGCAATAGCGCGTGCGCTTGCCAGCGAGGGAGCAGATGTCTTTTTTACGTACTGGTGTAATTACGATCAACATCAGCCGCATGGTGCTGAAAATGAGTGGCCAGCGCTACTTTCTGCGGAACTTCGTACATATGGGGTTCGGGTTGAATCTATGGAATTGGATTTAGCGAATTCGTTATCTCCGGTGCGTTTGTTAGATGAGGTTCAACAGTTGCTAGGCACACCGAATATATTGGTGAATAACGCAACTCACTGTGAAGAAGTTGACTTTCAAACGCTAAGTACAGACATTCTTCGTGCTCATTGCGATGTAAATATAGTAGGGACTTGTATGCTCTCCGTGGAGTTTGCGCGGAGGTTGAATACAGGTGCTGGCGGACGAATTATTAATTTAGTTTCCGGACAAGACAAAGGCCCAATGCCGGGAAATCTGGCATACGTGGCTACCAAAGGCGCGATTTCAGCATTTACTGTTTCCTTGGCAGCAGAACTTGCCTCATTAAAAATCACTGTTAATGCCGTTGATCCTGGACCAACAGATTCGGGATGGATGGATGATAGCATTAAGCAATTCTTATTGCCGAAGTTCCCGATGGGAAGAATAGGGCAGCCAGATGATGCGGCGAAGTTAATTGGTTTTTTGGCGAGTGATGATGCTCAGTGGATAACGGGGCAAATCATCCATTCGGACGGTGGGTTTTGGAATTAAGATTTGTCGTAAGTAGCTTCCGTCTCTGCGATGCGCCTATCAAGGAAACGTATTAAGAATGAACAGGAGAGACAGCCGGACAAGTCATTCACACATGAGTGAATCTTTACGGATATTTCAGTTAGACTTCAGGTTCGGTCGTTATATTATTTGTAAGACGACCGAATACTGGAGGCGATTAATAAGTGAAACAATCATTGAGCGTAGTCGGATGGTCATCGTTAATGCTGCTATTGATGTCTTCATCAGCGTCAGCCCAAGCTAGCGTATCTTCTTATCCTTTAAATAAAATGCCAGTCATGCAACATACAGCACAGCAGCCACAAAAGGAGTTCTCGCAGCAACAACAGGCGAAAGAGCAGGCTAAAGATGCGAACCATGATGTTACGAAATTAGACAATTGTTCCACGAGAAACATCGTATAACGAAAAGTTTTGTCGAGTATACCTTAATGAAAGCAATGAGAAGGCAGTTAAAATCATGATTTCGACAGCCCTTGCATTTAGCAGCGAGGCAAGCGTGTTGAGTTGGATAGAGAGCACGGAAGTACGAAAGAACGAAAGAATCTCGGGTCCCATGCAAGATGACAATGATAACTAGCCCAAAACAATATCGACAGAATTGAAGTCATGTCCTTATTTAGGGTGTGGTTTTTTCTTTTTAGCTTAAATGAAACTCCCTTTAGCAGTAGCACCCAATATCAAATGATCATTTTGCATTCTTCTGGTAAACCACCTTCATGTATCCATGTAGCTACCATTTGATTAAAGAAGTCAGGCATTGCTAAAGGGAATCCATGTCCAATTTCAGGTATAATTACGCCAATACAATTGGGGCTAGTTGCAACAATATCTTTTGCAGATTTTTTCATAACGGCTTTTTCTTTCTCACCTACAGTAACCAGTATTTTTCCGTTTGTTTTCCTAAAATCATTAGGTATTTTAAACGACATATTTTCTTCTAATACTCTAATAAGCGTGTCGGGTTTTATGTTGCAGTTTTCTTCATAATATTTTTCAAAGTGATCGGCACTTAAATATAATGTTTTTGCTTGAAGTTTGGAGAACCATCTATTTTTAATTAATGGAAATGATAATCTAACCGTAGACTTAATCAAATTTTTAGCGTACGAAATAGGTCTAACTAGAGCACTATTTATGATGGCAAAATCAATGATATCTGGTTTCATACTTAACATTTGAATAATTACTTGTGAACCTAAAGAAAATCCGATTAGAACTACTTGCTTTCCTCTTGCCTTTTCTTCGACTAATTTTATTAATTCTGCTGCACTACCTTGTATAGAAAACTTAATTTCGGAGTTACTTTTTCCGTGTTCAGGTAAGTCGGGTACAATGCAATGATAATGGGTGAAGTACTGAACTTGTTTATCCCACATCCAACTGCTCACTCCACCACCATGTAAAAATAGCATCAGAAAAGGAGCGCTCGTATCACCGTATTCTTGATAATGCAACATCAAAGGGTTTCGCCTCTCTTCGTTAAGTTACTAACTTAAAATCGTGTTGATTGGAGTGTAACATTTCGCGCTTGTTACTGTTTATATTAGTGACAACACAACAATCAGACAACGAGTGAAGGAGAAATGGTACATGCAAAAAACAATTATTTTAATTGGTCCTATTTGCTCAGGGAAATCTACAGTGGCAGAAATCATCTCTAACAAATTAAATATTCCTCAACGTTCAATTGATGAAATACGTTTTGAATACTATAAAGAAATCGGGTTCAGTGCTGACAAGCAGCAGGAAATCCGCGAGAAAGAGGGGTTCAAAGGTGTTTATCAGTATTGGAAGCCTTTTGAAGCTCACTGTGTGAAAAGAATACTAGACGACTTCCCTGATCACATTATTGACTTTGGCGGGGGACACTCTGTCTATGAAGATGAGATGCTGCTACAACAGGTACAGGCTGTGTTGCAGCCGTATGCGAATATTTTTTTGCTGCTCCCTAGCGAAGATGTTGAAGAGTCTGTAAGGGTATTAAATGAAAGATTACGCCATGTTACTGATGATCCAGCTGTAGTAGAGCTGAACGAACATTTTATAACGCATAAGTCGAATAAGACGTTGGCCAAACATATGATATATTCAAATGGGAAGTCTGCTGACGAGGTTGCCGAGCAAATCATTGGACATATCTCTTAAGAACATATATTACATAACAGTATATATGACCCCATCCTATACGAGGTGAAGGAATCAGTCCGTTGAGGCTGTTCCTTCACCTTTTTTAGATGTGTATCTGATCTGAAGAGCGATCTTCGTTTATCAGCTTTTGATGGGGCTACGGGAAGCAGCAGAAGTACAAAAGAGTGTGCGGATAGACTCGACTAACTTCTCCATCATGTCATAATGCCTCAAGTTGTAAAGCATGCCTTCCACGATCGGCTGGCGCGGTTCGCTTGCTGACAGCTCCTCGAGCAGCACTTCCAGTGTGACGACAAGATGCTCGTCATTAGCTGTAAGGGATGCTTCGTCTAGCAGGATTCGAAGCTCGCGCAGCAGTGCCGGCTTAGGATCTTGCGGGCTAGCGCCTAGTGAGAGACACATCATATTAGTACTGGACAATTTGAAGAGGGTCTTCTCCCCAGTCCGCTCGAATCCTTCTAGCAAATGCTCCACTCGCTGAACGAGGTAAGCTGCTGCCTCATGCAAGTCCAGCTCTTCCTCTTGTAAAATAATCATCTCCAAAAGCGTATGAAGCATGCCCTGTAGGAGCATCGTCAAATCTGTTGCATAGCGCTCTACACGTTCTCCATACACGGTTGTCAGATGACTATGGTAAAAAGTAAAAGCATCCTCACGCATGGCATGTATAAACTTCGCGATCTCGGCATTGAACGGGATGGCATGCTCACGCGCGTGGATGACGATAAACTCTTTATGCTTTGCGATTTCTTCCAATTGAATGCGCAACTGTTGGATAAACCGTTCCTTCGGTTCCTCGTATTGGAGAGCGACTTCGGTAATCCGGTTTTGTATTTGGTCGTAATAGTAGTTAAAAATAGCAAGCATCAACGCTTCCTTCGACTCAAAGTACAAATAGAAAGAGCCCTTAGAAATACCACTCTCGGTAGCAATCTCCTGAATGGACGTCGCAATAACGCCTTTACGAGCGAATAGCTTCATGCCTGCTTCCAAAATCCGTTTTTCTTTTTCCTTCATGTATAACACTCCCATATGTATCCGCTCACTCCATTATGACCTGTTTGCAATAATCGTCAATAATGGGCTTTACAGATGGACTCATTTTTTATCGAAAAGGTAAATAGCCTGTGCTGCACAGATTATCATATCGTTTATCGAAGGTCGTTAACGTGTAGTTGACTATGACTGTCCAGTCAGTTATATTTTATATTGTTATGACCAGTCGGTCAAAAGGGAATCATAGGCCTATTCATACAGAGGTTAATAACAACAGTGGGGGCGAGAAGTTGAATAGCATTATTAATTTTTCTTTGAAGAACAAGTTCGCCATATGGCTAATCACGATTATTGTCATTGGTGCAGGAATATTTTCCGGTGTAAATATGAAAATGGAGACCTTGCCCGACATTACGACACCAGTTGTAACGGTGACAACGGTCTATCCGGGTGCTGCACCGCAGGAAGTGTCAGACGAAGTCACGAAACTGGTCGAACAGCGTGTCATGAACTTGAACGGAGTAGACGTCGTTGACTCTTCATCGTTCCAAAATGCATCGGCTGTCACGATTATGTATACATTCGAAACAGATATGGAAAAAGCAGAGGCTGAAGTGAAAAGCGTTCTGTCCGATCTGAAGCTTCCGGAAGGCGTACAACCTCCTCAAGTTTCACGAATGAGCTTCAGTGCATTTCCTGTTATTTCGCTAAGTGCGGCTAACGAAAAGCAGTCGTTAGCGGCCTTGACGAAGCAGGTGCAAGAAGAGATCATACCTAAGCTAGAAGGGGTAGAGGGTGTTGCTGACATCCAAGTCGCGGGACAGTATGTAGAAGAGGTTCAGCTGACATTCAAGGCTGATCAACTCGCGAAATACGGTTTGCAGGAACAGGCAGTACGTGGCTTGCTGCAAGCGTCCAACTTGCGTTTCCCGCTTGGCTTGTACAATTTCGAGTCAAAGGAACAATCAGTTGTCGTTGACGGTAAGTTGACGACGTTAGAAGAATTGAAAAATCTAGAGATTCCTTATTCACCAGCAGCCATTAGCGGGGCAACTGGATCTGCAGGAGCAGCTGGAGCAGGAAGCGCACCAGCTGGCATAAGTGGACAGCGGCCGGGAGTGCCTACTGGGGGCGCAACGGCTCCTGGTATGCAGCCAGCGAAGATGACGCCTCCTGCTAATGCGGATATCAAGCTGCCGACAGTCAAGCTAAGTGAGCTTGCAACGATTGAGTTGACTGGTAAGGCAGAGTCGGTTTCTCGTACGAATGGCAAGGAAGCCATCGGTATGCAAGTTGTGAAGGCTGCTGATGCCAATACGGTGGAGGTCGTTAACGGAGTTAAGGCGGTTGCTGAGGATTTCGAAGCCAAGTACGCAGATTTGGATTTCATCGCGACTTCAGATCAAGGCGCACCAATTGAGAAATCTGTGAACACGATGTTGAGCAAGGCACTGTTTGGAGCAGGCTTCGCAATGCTCATTATTTTGCTGTTTTTACGCAACATCGGAACGACGCTTATCTCAGTGATATCGATACCATTATCACTACTCATTGCCGTTCTATTTTTGAATCAGTTGGACATTACGCTCAATATTATGACACTAGGTGCGATGACCGTCGCGATTGGACGTGTCGTAGATGACTCTATCGTTGTTGTTGAGAACATCTACCGCCGTATGTCTTTAAAGCAGGAGACGCTTAAGGGCAAGGACTTAATTCGTGAAGCAACGAAGGAAATGTTCGTGCCAATTATGTCTTCAACGATTGTTACGATTGCGGTCTTCTTGCCGCTCGGTCTAGTAACGGGCATGATCGGCGAGTTGTTCTTGCCGTTCGGTTTGACGATCGTATTCTCTTTGCTTGCATCTCTGCTCGTAGCGGTTACGGTTGTGCCGATGATGGCGCATCAGATGTTCAAGCGTGGTATTCATGAGAAGCACCAGCATCACGAAGATAAGCCAGGCCGCTTGGCTTTGGCATACAAGCGTACACTTGAGTGGTCGTTGAACCATAAAGGGATTACGTCATTGATTGCGGTGTTGCTGCTCGTAAGCAGTATGATGCTTGCACCGCTCGTTGGTGTCAGCTTTATAGCTTCGGAAGAAGAAAAGATGATTATTGCGACCTATAATCCGGAAGCAGGTCAGACTTTGGATGAAGTGAAAGATACGGCCATGGTCGCGGAATCGTACTTCCAAGCAGATGAACATGTAGAAGTCGTGCAGTTCTCAGTGGGTGGCGAGAATCCGTTCAGTCCGGGTGCGCGCAATCAGGCGCTATTTTTCGTGAAGTACAAGCCAGACACACCGGAGTTTACACAGCTGAAAGATCAAGTTATGAAGGATCTAAAGGCGAAGACGAGTAAAGGTGAGTGGGGGCAGATGGACTTCGCCTCTGGCGGCTTTAGTGGCAACGACCTGAAGTTGTTCGTATATGGCGATAACTTGGACAAAATGAAGCCTGTCGTAGCTGATTTAGAAAAGCGGTTAGCGAAGGTAGAAGGTCTAAGTGATGTGCAGTCCAGTTTATCTGACGCATATGAAGAATACACATTTTCGATTGATCATAAAAAGCTAAGCCAGTATGGCCTAACGTCTGCTGATGTCGGCATGTTGCTCAGTCAACAGCGGGAACGGCCTGTGTTAACAACCGTCGAGAAGGACGGGGAAGAGCTGAATGTATATTTGCAGGTGAAAGAAGAAAAGACGAAGTCGGTAGATGACCTGTTGAATCGCGAATTGACGACTCCTCTTGGAACCAAGGTTAAAGTGTCTGAAGTCGTTAAGGTGAACGAAGGTACAACATCGGATACGATTACACGCAAAAATGGTCGTCTTGTGCTTGATGTCAGCGGCAAAATAAACGGAGCCAACGTTGGCGAAGTATCGGCTGCTGCTCAGAAGGAAGTAGATGCAATGAAACTTCCGACTGGTGTTGAGATTTCCACAGGCGGTGTGACGGCTGATATTCAAGAATCGTTTACACAGCTTGGAGTTGCCATGTTGGCGGCGATCGCTATTGTGTACTTGATTTTAGTTATCACTTTCGGCGGTGGAGCGGCGCCATTCGCTATCCTGTTCTCGCTTCCATTTACGGTTATCGGAGCGATGGTGGCTCTCTATATAGCTGGGGAGACGATTAGTATATCTGCACTTATCGGTATGCTGATGCTGATCGGTATCGTTGTGACGAATGCAATTGTATTGATTGACCGTGTTATCCAAAAGGAAGAGGAAGGCTATTCTGTACGTGAAGCCTTGCTAGAAGCGGCAACGACGCGTCTCCGTCCTATTCTGATGACGGCGATCGCGACGATCGGGGCGTTAATTCCGCTGGCTATCGGGATGGAAGGCGGCGGCGTAATCTCTCGTGGTCTCGGTGTGACGGTAATCGGTGGCTTGACCAGTTCGACACTGCTGACGCTGCTTATCGTACCGATCGTCTATGAGATGATCGTGAAGCTGCGCCGCAAGAAATCGAATCATAATGCTGCTGCCTAACGATAAACCATAAACGTAAAGAAATAGAGAGCTGTTCTCCATGATTGGGGAATGGCTCTCTTTTTGCTTGTTTGCTAGGCAGTGTGGAATGATAGCGTTTGTGTTACTTTTTGAAAAAAAGGGTAATACGAATTATACGATGTTCAACCTGAAATAAAACAAGCCTGGTAAAGTGCGATAATATCGCCTTTTACCAAGCTTGTCCCATAAACGAATAGCTTATAACGTGAAATGAATGCTATTTGCCGCTCTGTGCAGTTGCAACTGCATAGCTCGCGTAACTGTCGAACTTCTCTTCGGCCATTACGCGACGAGCGCCCAAATAGCGCTTCTCATAATAGTCCATGCTTAGTTTGTCGATGCGTACACCGTCGTTGGATGCCGAATGAGCAAACTTGCCGTTACCGACAAAAATACCAACGTGTGATACACCTTTACCGCTAGTGTTAAAAAAGACCAAGTCTCCAGGACGGAGTTCATCTTTGCTGACCTTATCTCCTTCTTCAAATTGCGAGGAAGAGGAACGAGTCAAATCGATGCCCATTTTGTCGAATACGTATTTCGTAAAGCCCGAGCAGTCAAAACCGCTTGTTGTCGAACCTCCGTATGAATACGGAACTCCTAGTAAGTCTTCGATCGTATTGTCCATCTTGGATGCTGCAAATGCGCTGCCTGTACTAAAAGAGAACAGGACGCTCAGACCCAGCACCGCTGTAGCCAGCTTCTTTTTCAATTGGTTAAGCCCCTTCCTTGCCTGCGAGGTTAGCTGAAGGGTTCGGTTGAAGGTAACCTATGATCTCTGCTTGCGGCAAGATCAATTCACCCGTAAAGACTGGTTCCCCCGTTTCCCGGATGTGGACGGGAATTCGGCGCATTTTGGAATGTCACATCTAGATTACGGTACATAAATTACAAAATTGAAAGAACTAGATCTGATTTAATTACAAAGTTGTAACAAATCTAAGGTTTATTTTAGCAGACGGGTTTTGTTTTTACAAACCATTTTTGCCCTATTCACAAAAAAAACTTGCTTGATCGGCAATAGCCGACGACAAGCAAGCCTTTTTATGCAAGATCTGTTCGATAAATGTAACGGTCAGGAAATGGTTCGACAACGATTATTCAGCAACCGCTCGTTAACTACTGTAACTACCGTAACTACTTCGTGTTGTCTGCTTCGCGCCATACCGCGTAGCGGGCAGATAGCCCCCACATTTTAAGAAATACGCGCACGGCTGGGAACGCTTGCTGCAAAATAAGTGCCGTCATTCCCGTCCATAAGAAAGCTGCACTGGTTACAGCTATGCTGCACGCCAAGCCTATAGCCATAAATAGGGCCGATAGTCCAAGTGTAGGCAGCAAGCGCCTTATGCCAATACCAAGAGCACGATGCAGTGCCGTCTCAGAAGCGACGCCAAATTTTAAAAAGAGGAACACATGGTGTAACAGCCAGCCGCCTAAAGCCCATACGAGCGCGAATGGTAACAAATCAGTAAGGAGTGTTTGTAAGCTCGGATGCCTAGCTAATGACTTTGCTGCCAGCGGTATGAACCAGTAGGCCGGTGCCAAGAGTACGGTCATTTCCAACACATATAAAAATAGTATCGATTTCCACGTTGTTTTGATGCCTTTAAAAAAGCTAAGTCCTACACGCGAGTGCGCCATGGAGTAAAATAGGCCAGCATGGATGAGCGGGGTCAGTAGCATGTGAACAACAATAAACGCTAGTGCCGTCCACAAATAAGGTGTATACTCGCTCGTCTTCATCAAATGAAACTGGCTTTCCATTATAAACAGCTGCGCACTTAGTTCAGTTGGCGGGGGGTTAGGGTAACGATGGAGCACGGGAACGACGATATCTTCGATGAATCGGTACAGAAAAAAGCCCCACAGCAGCTGATATAAGAACAAAATAATGCCGATATACACATGATCTTTTAACCAAGTCCATCCTTCATGTACATATAATTTCATCGTTATCACCACCCTAGCACGTTCGTTATCGCTTCCATTAATTTAACGACAGTCAAATTGGAGCGCGTTCGCAACGGTTCTTCAACCTCAGCTCGCATATAATTGTTAATATGCTTATTTTCGAGCACGATTTTGTAAAGGGGATCAACCATGACCCATTCTAACGGTTTGGGGTGGCTAATCTTGTAGCGAATGCGATCACCATCGCCATTCCATACTTTGCGTGTAATGCTGCCGTCAGCAAAGCTGAACACAATGGTGATGTTCGGATAATCGGCTCCCAGCTTCCGAATATGTACGGTAGATTCGTAGTGATTATCGTTTCCTTGGGCAATTCGCTCGGTCTGGATACTTTCAACCGCAAAGTCAGCCATTTTGTCACTGTACACATATTGATTGAAAAATTGGGTCCATTTTTGCTTCGTCACCTGCTCGACGACCCGTTGGAAATCGGCAGTAGTCGGATGTTTGAAGCGGTACTTCTGCGTGTACGTTCGCAATATGCGCTGCATGGTCTTGTCCCCGACTTGAGCCTCCATCGCTCGTAGCACGAGCTTGGCACGCAAGTACACATTTTCGGCGTAATGATCTTGATGGTTGTAGCGCCATGCCTCAAGCTTCAATGGCGCTGGGCTCGTAATGTAGCTCGCCTGTACGGCCAAGTTAGGCGTGACACCGAATTCTTCTTCCATCAACTTATCTTCTGCATAAGAAGTGAAGCCCTCATCTAGCCATGCCTCTTCGAATTCATTGGAGGCGAGCAGGCCATAAAAATATTGATGGCCAATTTCGTGTACGACGGTTCTTTCTAAATCGTAGCCAGGGCTATCGTCCTCCGCGCCAAAGGCGGTAACGAGCGTAGGGTACTCCATGCCCCCAGCACCATTAGCCGATTTAGGCGGAACGACAATCGACAGCGTCGAATAAGGATACTCTCCGTACCACTCGCTATATTTAGCCAAGGCTGTTTTGGCCGCATATAAATATCTTTCTTTCAGTTCCTTATGCTTCGGGTCCAAATAAAGCTTAATGCGCACCCCAGGTACATGCTTGGCCGAAAAAGGTTCTTCAAAGTAGACGAAGTTAGGCGAAGCAGCCCATGCAAAGTCGTGCACATCATCGGCATAAAATTGATACGTTTTCCAGCCCTGCTCATTTACAGGTGTCTTCGTCGGAAACCCAGTTGCAGCCACGATATATGGCTCAGGCACTTTAATTCGGACACTATAAATGCTGAAATTCGAATAAAATTCCGAATTTCCATGGTATTGATGCACGTTCCACCCTTCGGATGTACGGCCACGAACGCCAGCTTTTTCATAGGCAGCTACCTTCGGGAACCATTGTCCAGCCATGACAAAGTTATCGGAGTAACCCATGCGGGCAAATACTTTGGGCAGCTTCACTTCATATTTCATTTTTAAAGTAATAGCCTCAGTTGCCTTAACGGGTTGCGGAAGCCTAATTTTCATGACCGTTCGATCAAGCTCGTTGCCATCATCCGGCTGCACATAATCAATTCGATTCATAAGTGAAAAGCCATCTGTCGTTTGCAGCGTGGTCACAGTCATACCGCCGAATCCATCGGTAGGCATTTTATCCTCCCTCAGCGCTCCTTTGGACTCTTTCATAAAAGTAGATTGCGGAGACTGGAACGCATTTGGATACAAATGAAAATAAAGTTCGTTGACGGTCTTTTTCCCCGGATTCGTCCATGTTACCGTCTGATATCCATACAGCGTATGAGAAGACTCGTCCAGTTTGACGTCGATGTGATATTCAGTTACACGTTCACTTAGTGGCTTTGTTATAGGCTGCTCCACGTGTTGTGGGGCTGTAGGCTCCTCCGAACTTGCAGGCTCTTGCGTGTGGAGTGAGGGGAGTGAGCCCGACGGCCAGAACCAGTTAAAAGTGAGATAGCATGCTGCAACTAACGCAACAACTTGAAAAATGGAACGATAGGCGGTGCGTCGGGTCATACGTTTCTTACCTCCCGTTGACAAGCAATCTACAGCATGTATATGTTGGCTTTTTGCGGATTATTAGCTAAAATGAAAATTGATTTAATCCACCACCTGAGACGATCGCGTCAGATCGGACAAGGGCAAGGAAGGAGCGCGCGTAATAATGGAACAATCGGATAAGAAAGTTAAGAAGCCGCTTGCGTTGAACGTGGTTAGCGGTACTAAGCATAAAGGATTTGGTGCAGGTAGCATCGACTTGAACAATGTTTCCCCAGTCATCATTGACGAGGGACGTGCTTACATTGATATGGGTGCTATGCACGCAAAGAGTAAAGTGGAGCGCGGCATTAAGTTTTCCCCGAACAAAGAGGATGTGCCTAACGGTCGTCAATGCTGGATCGTGTGGGTAGCAGTTGACCGTGGGCCGGAGGGCGCATTTTATGGCGGCCTGTCTGCTTGCGAAATGCTAGTGGATACGGAAGCGAAGCGTGGTTGGAAAGTTCTTGCTGACCATGTAAATAAGATGGACTATGCGATGAAGCGTCGTGTTATTGCGGACGGCTTGGGTGATGAAGAGAAGGCAGCACTGCGTGAGCTGCTTATTACGCATAACGCGGAATGGTGGGAGCGTACACCTGAGGAGTTCAAAGCGCAATTGGCATAGGGTATCAATAGAAGGAGGCAGCCTAGCGGCTGTCTTTTTTGTTTTACATAGGGTATGGACGTTATGAAAACGATAACCACTTCAGCATAGGATAGTTATTTTTCATAATTAATGTCGAATATTGTTGACAATTGGCATAAGTCGCAATATGATAAACTGGTGATAATCATTCTCAACAAATGATTTGACCTTACATTTTTTATGTGCATTTACATCTGGGGGTTATGACTTTGAAGAAAAAGTACCAAACCGTCTTTGCTATATTGCTAACAATGCTCCTCATTGTGGGCTGTGGTTCGCAGGCAACAGAAGGTGGACAAGCAAGCGGCAATGAATCTACGAAAAAAGAAGCAACAACCGAGTCAGCGCGCAAGATTAAGCATGAACTGGGCGAAGCGGAACTGAAAGGCACGCCGCAACGCGTAGTCGTACTGGAATTCTCCTTCGTTGATGCGTTGGCATCGCTTGATATTAAGCCAGTCGGTATTGCAGATGACGGTAAGACAGACCGTATCTTGAAGCCACTGGCCGATAAAGTAGCAGGTTACACTTCTGTGGGTACGCGTAAGCAACCTAGCTTGGAAGTAATCAGCTCTTTGAAGCCAGATTTGATTATTGCAGACTGGAAACGCCATAAGGCGATTTATGAAGATTTGAAAGAAATCGCGCCTACGCTTGTGCTGAAAAGCTTGGAAGCTGGGTATGATGACAATATAGCTTCCTTCCAAACGATTGCTGACGCAATGAACAAGCAAGAGGAAGGGAAGAAGCGTTTGGAACAGCACGCGCAAACGCTTGAAACGTTGAAAGCAAAAGCACCTGCGACAGACGCGAAACAGACGGTTATGTCGGCAGCTGTCCGTAAGGAAGGCTTTAATGCACACACGTCATCCTCTTACGGGGGAGCGCTGTTTGAGAAGGTCGGATTGATGAACGCCATTCAAGATCCGAAAGCACCGTATGCAGAATTGACATTGGAGCAACTGTTGAACATTAATCCGGATGTCCTGTTCTTGATGAAGACAGACGGTGAGCAAACGATTGTAGACGAGTGGTCTGAAAATCCGCTCTGGCAGCAATTGAACGCTGTTAAAAAGCAGCAAGTGTTCGAGGTTGATCGTAACTTGTGGACGCGCTGGCGTGGGCTCGTTGCTGGAGAAATCATGGTAGACGAAGCGATCCAGTACGTGTCGGGTTGCAAAAAAACGGCAAACTAATGCATATATAAGAGGTGGGTGTTCTCATTGAGCACCTGCCTTTTTGTCCATATGTCGGCATGTTGCGACTGGATTGGAAGTTAGATCGAAGCGATAAGGAGGCAAAATTTCGCGTGACGGAACAACATCGTAGTTCTCGGCGTCCTGCGTTTCTGTTGACGCTCCTAATAGGATTTATTTTATTGTTTTTTGGCTTAATTCTGAACGTATCACTCGGTTCATCAGATATTTCTTTCGCAGAAGTGATTAAAGCGCTGCTCTATTTGGACCATACCAAGGAGATGCTGATCGTGCAGGAAATTCGCCTGCCACGTGCGCTGGTAGCTATTCTAATTGGCGCAAGCCTAGCCGTAGCAGGTGCCATTATGCAGGCGATCACGCGCAATCCACTCGCCAATCCGCAAGTGTTCGGTGTAAACGCGGGTGCCTCACTCGTCGTGGTGGCATCGACTATTTTGCTGCCGCAGCTGACACAGCAGCAGCTCGTTTATTCTGCGTTCTTAGGTGCCGCGCTCGGCGGATTTCTGGTGTATTTTATTAGCACTGGTGGAGATGTTAAGCCCGCCCGCTTAGCGATTGCAGGCATGACGGTACATTTTTTCCTATCCTCGATGACACAGGGGCTTATCTTATTTAATGAAAATACGACCGACAGCGTACTCTACTGGCTAGTTGGTGCAATTGAGAACCGCAACTGGAAACATGTCGAGGTGCTATTGCCTTGGTCAATCGTGGGGCTAGCAGCTGCCTTTGTGCTATCTAGGTCGTTCACGATGTTGAGCATGGGGGATGATATCGCCAGAGGATTAGGTGGGCGCGTTGAAGTAACGCGCTTTGTCGGCGGATTGCTAGTCATTGTGTTAGCTGGTAGCTCGGTGTCTGTTGCTGGGCCAATCGGCTTTGTCGGTCTTCTTATTCCGCACATTGTGCGCCTGATGGTTGGGGTTGATTATCGCTACGTACTGCCATGTTCGGCGCTGTTCGGTTCGGTACTGCTTATTTATGCAGATATCGCTTCTCGTTACATTGCGTATCCTTACGAATCGCCTATCGGTATCGTAACGGCGATGCTCGGTACGCCGTTCTTCTTGTATTTAGCCCATAAAGGAGGAAAGCGTCATGAATAATCTGCATAAGCAAATGATGTCGGACAAGCAAGCGGATGTAGCACGTCTCAACATAGCAACGAGGCAACGATTTATTGCTGCTGCACTCGTTATGCTCCTCCTTTTATTCGGGCTGGTTAGCTTAGGGGTAGGTGCCGTCTATATTCCAGTGGATCAGGTGATGCTTACCCTATTCGGGCAAGATGCAGAGGGTGCTTTCATTATTGAAAAATATCGTGCGCCGCGTGTGGTGTTGTCGGTGTTGGTTGGAGCGGGGTTAGCGATATCAGGCACTATTTTGCAAGGTGTGCTGCGTAATCCGCTGGCTTCGCCTGATGTTATCGGCATTACAAAAGGAGCGGGCTTAGCCGCATCGATCACGATCATTTTGTTTCCGGCTACATCGATCATTGCCTTGCCTCTGTCTGCATTTGCGGGAGCGACGGTTGTAGCATTGCTGCTATTTGCATTTGTATATAGACGTGGCGCAAGACCGACTACATTAGCGCTGACAGGTATTGCTCTTGGTGCAATGTGTGATGCAGGCATTCAGTACTTGATGGTGAAGCATCCGGTAGACGTGAATGCGGCGCTCATCTGGCTGACAGGCAGTGTGTGGGGGCGTGGTTGGGATGAAGTGTTAGGCGTCCTACCATGGCTTCTGCTTCTTATTCCGCTAGCGTTAGCGTTTGCTGGCAAGATTGATGTTCTCGTATTAGGTGACGATGTAGCCGCCGGACTTGGTGAGAACGTGAAGCGCTTGCGGCTCTTGTTGGTGGCGCTTGCCGTTGCGTTAGCTGGTGTGTCCGTAGCGGTGGTCGGAGCTATCGGGTTTATAGGCTTAATTGCCCCGCATATGGCAAGGCGGCTTGTGGGTGCCAAGCATGGCATCTTAATGCCAGTGGCGGGTTTAATCGGAGCCATTTTAGTGCTGACGGCTGATACGCTGGGTCGGGCTATTATTCCACCTGTTGAGTTTCCGGCAGGACTGATTACAGCGGCAATTGGCGCACCTTATTTCTTATATTTACTGCGTCGTGAGCGAAAGGTGCGATAAGTGTGAAGAGTGGGATAAGTGCGATGAGTGCGATAAGGAATGATGAGATAGTCACAAATAAGAACAAGTGCGAAAGGAGCATGAACCGTGGGCAAATTAAATACCGAGCAGCTTAACCTGTCTTATGGAGAAGCGACGATTGTACGAGATGTTAATTTAGACATCCCTGAAGGAAAAATTACGATACTTATCGGTGCCA
Source organism: Paenibacillus sp. 481 (assembly GCF_021223605.1). Taxonomy (NCBI): domain Bacteria; kingdom Bacillati; phylum Bacillota; class Bacilli; order Caryophanales; family Paenibacillaceae; genus Paenibacillus; species Paenibacillus sp. 481. Next base: position 2,236,856 of record NZ_CP075175.1, on the reverse strand, counting down.
ATGGCTGTGGAAAATCAACGCTGTTACGCTCGTTGGCTCGCTTGCTCAAGCCAACCAAAGGTGTCGTCTACTTAGACGGCAAAGATATTCATCAGCAGTCGACGAAGGAAGTGGCGCGGAAGTTAGCTATTTTGCCGCAAGGCCCCATTGCGCCTGATGGATTAACGGTAAGAGAGCTGTGTGAGTACGGGCGCCACCCTCATCGTGGGATGTTCTCCCGTTCCACAGCGAAAGACAGGGAAATGGTAGACTGGGCCATTGAAGCAACACGCTTGAAAGACAAGGCCGATACGCCGCTGGACAGCTTATCTGGCGGCCAACGGCAGCGCGCGTGGATCGCGATGGCGCTCGCGCAAGAGACGGAACTGCTCCTGCTAGATGAGCCAACAACGTACTTGGATTTAGCTCATCAGCTTGAGGTGCTGGAACTGATACGTCAAATAAATCGCACACATGGCCGTACAATCGTAATCGTGCTGCACGATTTGAACCAAGCCGCGCAGTATGCGCATCATTTGCTAAGCATTAAGGATGGCCAGATTTACAGTGAGGGCGCTCCGGCGGACGTATTTACGGAGCAAATGATTCGAGACGTATTCGGCGTAGAATGCCGCCTGTTTGTGGACCCGATTATGGGAACGCCGATGTGTGTGCCCATCTGCTTGCAGAGTTGTGCCAAAGATGGCGGCACCGCATAATTGCGATCATATTAAACAAATTGTTCACGCGGCCATGTAAAGAACGCATAGAAATCATATGCTGGCTTGAACTTTACATGGCGGTTTGACTTTTTGTGAATGAATATCTTTGAATAGTTGTAAATCAAGCTAATTCCCTCCAATAAACAATACCTCCTCTGTTCAAGAACATCCTCATACAACACCCATACTGTTCCTACACAAATCCTACACAGATCCTGCACAAATCACGCACAGATCCCATACAGAGCTTTACTTATAGACTAAGTTGGTGGACGGCATATTCCGCCAATAATGTGGTATAATTAACCATATATACAATAAGGAATGTTTTAGGGGGGCTTGTAGCTAAATGGGCAGACAGAAAAGAAAATCGCACAAAAAAACAGACCCAATAAGAGCTTTAGTAGGTTTCGTTAGTATTTCCTCTTTTCTGGGCACCTACTTCTTTACCGAGTCTATGCAGGTAGCTTTTTCGGTTCTATTTTTTGCTGTAGTGATTTCAATTCTCGTGTTAATTGTTCGGCATATCAGCTATGTTGAAAAATTAAAAAAATCAGGCATTGATGAAATTGATCAGATGAGCGGCAGGCAGTTCGAACATTATTTGGGGTATTTGTTTAGAGCCTTAGGCTATTCGACTAAGGTGACTAGTGCATCAGGTGATTACGGTGCTGACCTTATCCTATCCAAGGACAGTAGAACAATCGTTGTTCAAGCCAAGCGGTACAGTAAAAATGTAGGCATCGAAGCTGTGCAACAGGTACATAGCTCAATGAATTACTATAACGCTTCTGAAGCGTGGGTTGTTTCTAATCGCGATTACACCCATGCAGCCACTAGTCTTGCCAAGTCGAATGGTGTTCTGCTCATAAGTAGAGAACAACTTATGGATATGATCATCAAAGTAAACCCTCAAGCAGCACCCAAATCATTTCTGAAAAACGCTCCACCTGTTAAGCAAATATGTGAGTCATGCGGGCAACTGCTCGTTATAAGAGAAGGCCCTAGGGGGAAATTTTACGGCTGTAGTACCTTTCCTAAATGTAGAAATACGAAAGCGGTGTAATCACGCCGTACATCGTACACCGTAAACCGCACTCCATACAACGTACACCATGCAGCGTGCAACATAACGTCTAACAAGCTAGCCCGACATCTATATTCGCGGGGGTCGCAGCTAGGCACCCCTCATATGCATACAAAAGAGGCATACCCCTACGTCTTACAACGCAGAGATATGCCTCTTAATTCCTATTTACGCCGCTTCTTTTTTACCGAACAGGACGGCATCAAGTGACAGCGCCGAACGACTGTCCACCGCAATTAAGACGGACATTACAAGCAATGCAAGATCCAGTTCGTATCCGCCGACAAAGCCTGCACCGATCTTTACCGTGAAGATAGCCACGAGCATAATGACCACGAACATCGCTGAAATCAAGCGTGAGAACAATCCGACCATAACAAGTGCCCCGCCTACCAATTCAACAGTAGCTACGAAATAAGCCATAAAACCTGGAATACCTATGCTAGAGAAGAAGCCAGCTGTTCCTTCAATCCCATTTGTGAATTTATCCAATCCGTGAAGTAAAAATGTGAGTCCGAGCACAATACGGACGAGTGCAATTCCATAAGAAGTTGGGTTCAACTTCAATCCCTCCATTACTATAATTAATTCGATTTCAGTTAAGAATCAATGTTTATACTATAACTACATAAGTTACAGAATGTCAACCGTTATCCCACGAAAAATAATTTGCCCAAAATGGCAACAAAAAAAACAGCCTGCTGTGACAGACTGTTCGGGCTTGATATTTGAGTTATTAATTTGGCTCGTTATCGCTTAGATTATCGTTGCTTCGTTCATCATCAGGCGATGCACTGGCAGCGATAAGTGCCCCTAATTCAAATTGCTGGCGCGCAAGATCCCGCACCTGGGCAATGGTATATTGCGACAGCAGTTGCAGCACGGCATCATCCGCTTGCTGTGCAATTTGCTGCACTACCGGTGGTATGCCATAGCCAACCGGACAATTTTGATTCGGGTCAGCTGGACTTGGTGGCAAGACGGTGTCCATTTCCAATGCCCGGTAAATCACATCTAACGTTAGCTGCTCCGGCTTATGAATTAAGCGATATCCGCCGTCGCGCCCTTCTCTTGTTTCTACAATGCCTGCCTGTACCAGCTTGGAGAGCACTCTTCTTAGAAAGACGGAGTGCGTATTTACACTGCCCGCTAAGTATTTGCTCGTATATCCTTCTTCTGATTCGGCTAATAACGCAAGCGCGTGCAAGGACATTGCAAACCATCCTGCTGACATGCCGCGTCCCCCCTTTGTTTGTCCCGCTTGAATTGGCTTGGGTGAAAGCCTTTTGTGCGTCTCATTTTTCACAATTATAACATATGGAGACAGGAAAGAGGCAAGGCGCGGCCGCCAGTTAAGCCTACAACTTACTTAACATTCTACAACTCACGTAACATTTTAAAATCATACATAAACAAATCCTTATTACGCTGCTTAACGATAGCGGGTATTTCAATACTTTTTACAAAATTCCCATCTTTGATTCGAAATTGATCCAAAATGTGAATTTGCTTCTGTTCATCGAATCGGAACAAGTAATAATGCTCTCCCTTTAAATAGCTCTGCTCGTCATTTAAATATTCCTTACGCGTAAATCCTTGCAGAGCAGATGTGCCCTTTGGTTGTTTAATGGATAGATCGAAAGGGAGAATCGTGCCGAATCCATCAACAAAGTAAAGCGTGTCCTCGATAATGCCAGTTCCGTTATGTCCAAACGAATAATATTTTCCACCCGGATCATTGGCATACGTATGTAGTGGATACACTTGAACACGATGATTCGTTTTGTGAATTTCCATGACATTTAAGCGAATTTTTTGATCAGCGGTTAAATCGCTGTACACGAGATACAAGTGCTCACCACGACTCATAAGCCGAGAAAGGGGCAAAATGCTGCTGTTGTATGTAGGTTGTAACGGTGTCAGTTCTTCTTTAACATGTTGTTTGCCTTGGCCCAGCTCTAGCCGAATGAGGTTGAATTTCTTGTTGTGTTCATCATAGGACAATACGTAAACATACTTATCGTCTTCGCCTACGGCATCAACATAATAGGGGATCGTTGTACACTGATGCTGTTCCGCATTTCCCCAACGCAAAATGGATACATACTTTTGATAGTTCGACTTCAAATCGAAGCCCACATTGAATAAAGCGTAATAATTGGCGCTATCCTTCGGGCTATTATTTGCGCCCTTAACGTAGCCAGAAGATTGCATGTACGCTGCTGTTACATGGCAGGAGGGTGGTAACGGGTATTCTTTTAGTACCAAGGAAGCGTTAAACACTTGAACTGATTTTTTTTGATGAAAAATAATTTGTTCGGAGTTACCTAGTTGTATAGGAGCATTAAGCTCTAATCCACGGTTCTCGATCATTTTTGTGTTTCCTTGTTTATCGATAACGAATAGCTGAGAATGTCCGCTAAAAAATTTCTCCTTCGGTAAAGAAGTAGAGAAAAAGGCAAACCCGACGGCATCTTTGAGCTGCATCGTTTCAGAACGCTGACCACTAATGGTATTCATCTTATACATGTACACAGCAATGAGCGCTAATGCGACACAAATAATAAGTACATAATTAGCTTTTGGCTTGAGTTTTTTATTAAAGAACGGTCCCATAGAAACCTCCGTTTTGTCCGCTTATAAAAAGAAGATAACCAAAGGATTGATCGCAGAGCGCATGTCGCGGTGCACCAATCCTCTGATTATCTTACTGCCAGCTTAAACTTAGTAAGCTTTCAATCTTGTGACTAAATCAGAATCGCGAATATCTTTCGGATACACACCAAAGCCACCGTTTACATCTAAATCAATATTTGAGGTTTTCTCAAATGCACACCAAACAAGCTTCGAGCAGTTCTTGTCGCCGTAGCAGCTTGTGTTGCGATTGTTAATAAAATTGTAGGAGTACGTTTCACCGAGCCGTCCGTTAGACCACGTTGCGGCTTGTGATTTTGCCGTGTCAGATAACCCATTAACAGCAAGTATGCTGGAGCCAGGGTCTACTTTTTTTGCTGATCTCGAAATTTTTCTTACACCGCTAGAAGGTAATGATTCGATAAGTGTGTTGAAGTCGTAGTAGATGCCGACATGACCGTGAGGAATACCAACCGTAGATGCTGTTTCGTAAAAAATGTTCCCTTTCGCGCTGCCGTCGAGCGGATAAATCCCTTTCCCTTTTTCACCCGTTGCAAAAATAGTGGCCGACTCTTCTTCCAAGCTTGCTTGCAACTCGTTGTAAATTTGCTGTGCAGCTTCCTCCACTGTTATGTTGGCAGCTTTAGCGGCTAGCCCGATCTCTGTTGTGAGTTCTTCTTTCGTCAAATAAGGGTATAACGCTTGAATGTTATCAAGAGCGGTTTCTTGTTGAGTGGACGCGGCACTTGCACTAACTTGAACAGGCACAGCAAGAACAACAACAAACAGGGCCAATAGCAATACTTTGAAATGTTTCATTATTAACCTCCCAAATATTCAAAAATAACTAACACAGAGAGTGAGTGTCTGAACGTTCGGATTTAACAAAATAGCGTGAGTATGGAACTTGCTGTAAAGGAAGGGTTTAATTCATTAATATGCATAAAAATTATTTTTAGTGCATACGTGTTGTGTGGAAAATGTGGATTTAGAAGCGCTTCTAGCAATAAATATATCACAGAACAACCACTTTACAACTAGGAAATATACATTTAACAAAATAATTATTCATACCCAATTTTGGTGAGATGAGGGGGTTCGTGTGTGTGTAAAATAAAAAGCCCTTGCTCACATGCTCGCATTATCGTGACCGATAATTTCAACATGTAGATGCAAGTGCTTCTATAAGCGCTACGCTTTTATTACTTTCTGTTCTCTTTCTTTTCGAACGTGAGGCATTCTGCATTTTCTTGTTTAATTTGTACAACAGAAGCTCCACAGTTGTTTTCTTTCCAGTTCACGCACTCTGAGATTGGGCATTGAATAATTGACATATAGGTTGGCCTCCTAGGTAGTTAGTTTGTGTATGTTTATCTATGTTGTTGGTTGATTTGTTATCTATACAATAATCTTTTTTCTCGGTTTTGTACGGTACTTTTGCAAATTTATTATGACGAATTTATAGATAATAGAAGTGATAATCAGTGTCGGTATAATGATTATCAGTCTCGCCCAAAAAAATGATAAACCCACGCTACGCGTGGGTTTAGAGGTCTTCCTTTATTCTGTCCACCAACTTTTGAAATGACGCCACCATGAACGTTTTTCTGCTTCATGTGTCCGCTGTGGCTGTGCTCCTGACGGAGCGCGATTTCGGCCGTCCAAACTGTGTGGATGTGCACCGCACCAAGCTGTTGGTTCGGTACCTTTTACGAACGTTTCGAGCCGCTTCGAGCGACAACCGTCACCCGCAAGTTTACCCGTGTCTGGATCGATATAGACACTTACGACGTTGTCGGGTACAGGGAATATTTTGGGCGGCACGCTGGCGAGCGCTTTTTCTGTAAAGTCAGCGAAGATCGGCGCTGCCTTCTGTGATTCGGTTAGCGAAATCATTTTACCGCGATCATAGCCGACCCAGACGGCTGTAGACAGCTCTGGTGTGTAGCCGACGATCCACGCATCCGAATCTGTCGTGCCCGTCTTGCCTGCCACGGGCCGCTTCATGACTGTTGAGACGCGGTTGCCTGTCCCCCCAGCTTCAAACACGCTCTCCATCAGGTTGGTCAGCACGTAAGCATCTCCGGCATCAACCACCTGCTTCATTTCAGCTGGAGGGGCCTCGTACAGCACGTTCCCTGCCTGATCCATTACTTTCAGCACCGCACGAGGGGCAAGCTGCTTCCCGCCGTTGCTAATCGTTCCGTAGGCCGCTGCCATCTCGAACGGGCTGACGGGAAACGTACCGAGCGCGAGGGACGGCAATGGCTCCATCGCGCTGCTAATGCCAAGCCGCTGGGCAAGTGATACGACTTGCGTCGGCCCGATTTGCATCATCGTGCTGACCGCATAGATGTTGTCCGATGCCGCGATCGCCTGTCGCAGATCGATGTCGCCATGATACTTACTGCCGTAATTGCTCGGCCTGTACACTTTGCGTCCCTCGTCATACATGAACGAGGTAGGGGCACTGACAAAATGCGTTGCCGGTGTGATGGCACGCTTCTCCAAAGCCGCTAAATAGACCAGCGGCTTAAAAGAGGATCCAGGCTGGCGCTTGCTTGCCACGGCCCGATTGTACTGGTTAGCGGGGTAGTTATGCCCCCCAACCATTGCCCTAATATCCCCGTTGCGCGGGTCGATGGAGACGAGCGCGGCCTGCAATTCTCCTTGCGCAGGCAGCTGCTTCACAATCGCTTCCTCGGCAGCTTGCTGAGCGCGCTTGTCCAACGTCGTCCACACGCGCAACCCTCCAGCATCGACAACTTGCTCCGAGATGCCGAGATGATTCAATTCTTTGCGCACGTAATCGCGGAAATAAGGTGCCACCAACATACTTTTGCGCTGTTCTCGCGGCCGAAAAGACAACAGCTCTGCATAAGCTTTGTCTGCCTCCATCTGCTTAATGTGGCCGGTTTCAACGAGACTAGCGAGCACAACTTTTTGCCGATCCTTCGCATTTTTCATATTGGAGTAAGGAGAATAGTAGCTCGGACCACGCGGAATACCTGCCAACAGCGCACTTTCTGCTAGCGATAAATTTCGCGCTTTCTTCCCGAAATAAAGCTTGGACGCTGCTTCCACACCGTATGCCCCATGACCGTAGTACACTTGGTTCAAATACATCGTCAATATCTCATCTTTGCTATGCTTCATTTCCAACTGCACCGCAAATAAGGCCTCTTTTGCTTTGCGTTTCCACGTACGCTCATGACTAAGGTACAAGTTGCGTGCCAGCTGCTGCGTCAACGTGCTGGCCCCTTGTTTTTTGGACAGATGTTGAAGATTGACGAGCATAGCGCGGGCGATGCCCTTTACATCAATACCCATGTGACTGTAGAACTTTCGATCCTCAATCGCCAGCGTTGCAAGAATAAGGTGGCGGGTGATGTCATGGAGTTCTATAGGCTCTTGCTGGGTCTGGCTGGACGTGAGCATCGTTAGCGGCTGCCCATGATTGTCGAGCAGCTGTGAAGATTGTTGCACGTTGGAGACTGGCAAGTCTGTCACATATAGAAAGCCAATCGTCGTCACGACAGCGCCAAGACCGATCACAAGTAGGCCTGTGAACGCGTATAGCATGATGCGCAGCCATAATTTACGTTTGTTGCGTGGTTTGGCGGGTTCGCTCATGTAAGAAGCCTCCATTTTCTAAAAATACCCTTATAATCAATGAAAACTTTCTTAATATGGTAAGTTTTACTTTTATCAGTATGGATTAGGTTGATTAAGGATATTCCTCCAGATGATCGCTTATGGAAAAATGGTTGCAATTTGGGGGGGATTTTATATAATACAATGTGTTTGGTGCAAAATGGAGATGAAGTGTTACGAATGCTACACATGAACCATTACGAGCATTTCGAACCGGACCAACGATACCATCACCCGAAGAAAGAGGTTGATTTTATGGAATTGTGGTTTACGGAGAAACAGACGCCATCCTTTGGCATTACGGCAAAAATTCGCGAGACGTATGTGAATGAACAGACGCCGTACCAACATTTAGTGATGTTGGATACCGAAGAATTCGGGCGAATGCTCGTACTGGACGGCATGGTTATGACAACGGTTAAAGATGAGTTCGTCTACCATGAGATGGTAGCGCACCCTGCGCTCGCGACACACCCTAACCCGAAAAAGGTATTGGTTGTAGGCGGCGGAGACGGTGGCGTTATCCGTGAGGTTTTGAGGCATCCAAACGTCGAGAAGGCGGTCCTTGTGGAAATCGACGGCAAAGTTATTGAATACTCCAAACAATACTTGCCTGAGATCGCGGGCGAATTGGACAACCCGCGCGTGGAAGTAATCGTGAATGACGGCTACATGCACATTTTGAATGCAAAAAATGAGTATGACGTGATCATGGTTGACTCGACAGAACCAGTAGGCCCGGCAGCACCACTGTTTGAGCGTGGCTTCTACCAAGGCATCTACGAAGCTTTGAAGGAAGACGGCATTTTCGTGGCGCAAACGGACAACCCTTGGTTCAAAGCTGATTTGATTCAGCAAGTAACTCGTGACGTAAAGGAAATATTCCCAATTGTACGCGTATACGGTGCGAACATTCCGACGTATCCAAGTGGATTGTGGACGTTTACGATGGGCAGCAAAAAGCATGACCCACTTAACGTAGACGAAACGCAAATTCCAGAAATGGATACAAAGTACTACTCGCCGCGCTTGCACAAGGCAGCATTCGCTTTGCCTAAATTCGTTGAGGATTTGTGCAAGTAAGCTACAAGTAAGAGTAAGAAGGAGGGTACACCTATGCGTTTAGATCAAAAATATTCGGGTAACGTATTTATTTGCAGCTCGGACGATTACGCTGGCGCTAAAGCGGTCATTTACGGGATGCCGATGGACTATACGGTATCGTTCCGTCCAGGTTCTCGTTTCGGCCCAGCTCGCATCCGCGAGGCGTCCGTAGGCTTGGAAGAGTACAGCCCATATCTCGATAAAAGCATTGAAGATTTGAACTATTTTGATGCAGGCGACTTGTTGCTGCCGTTCGGCAACGCAGGCAAGAGCTTGGAAATTATCGGTGAATACATGCGCGGCTTGCTCGCGGATGACAAATTCCCGGTTGGTCTTGGTGGCGAGCATCTCGTAACTTGGCCTGTTATTCAAGAGGTTTACAAGAAGTATCCTGATCTGGCTATTATTCATATCGATGCACACGCTGACTTGCGCGAGCAGTATGAGGGTGAGCCTTTGTCTCACTCCACGCCGATCCGTAAGGCTGCGGAACTGATTGGTGGCAAGAACATCTATCAGTTCGGTATCCGCTCTGGCTCACGTGAAGAGTGGACGTATGCACGTGAGAACATCAATTTCTATCCGTTCGACGTGGCAGAGCCGTTGAAGAAGGCTTTGCCGGAGTTGGCTGGTCGTCCGGTCTATGTGACGATCGATATCGACGTACTTGACCCAAGTGCTGCACCTGGTACAGGCACAGCAGAAGCGGGTGGAATCACGTCGAAGGAGCTGCTTGAAGCGATTCACTTGATCGCAGGCTCCGAAGCTAACGTCATCGGTTGCGATTTGGTGGAAGTAGCGCCGATCTATGATTCGTCGGAGCAAACGCCAATTATTGCGAGCAAGTTTATCCGTGAGATGCTGCTCGGATTTGTAAAATAAACGAAGTGTAGTTAAAACATACACACGAAAATGAAGTGCCGCACATCCTATAAAGGGTATGCGGCATTTTTGTTTCTCAATATCCAAAAATAGGGTTGATAAACGAAACGCACACACTTATAATGAAATTGATAATCATTATCAATTATTAGAGAGGAGGGTTTACTTTCAGTGGGCATATTATTTCAAATCGTACAGACCTGTCAATCTGCTCAGCCTCATGAATGGAGTCAGATGAGTCGTGTTGTGCAAAGCTTAGTATACGACCGTCAGCTCAACAGTGCTTCATTTCAATTCGCTGCAAGCAAGGGGTGGATTACAGATCCACGCGCACAGCTTCAACATCAGGAGGCTGATCAGGAAGACATCAATGGCGCTGCATCTACGTAAATATCTACGTTTACTTCTACGTAATATATCTACGTGCGCATCTACGCAAACCTCCAGTCACTTGCTTGTTTGGAACGACGTTTCGTAGTTAAAGCGCTGCACATTTTGTTGAAATAGAAACAATCTCCTATTTGAGTGGAGTAAATATAGATACGAGTGGTAGAGATGCATCTAGCAAAGGGGACGAGAAAGAGACTCAATGATTAGACAAAAAAACTTCATTCAAGAAGGTGTTGACCACCTGGAGGTAACGTGTTCTAGGTGGTCAATTTATTGCGAAATACGGAATACGAATTACGAATTACGAATTAAGAACTGCCAAGTGTGATATTTGAGAATTTAAATACTTATGTGAACATTGAAATCCTTATAAATATATGGTTTGAAAAAAGATTACGACTAGCCCTCCTTCCAAGTGCCTATGCACATCTCCGCTGTAAATCCAGGTCCAAAAGCTGCTAACAGCCCCCTTTCTCCATCCGTTCTTTCCTTACTTTCAAACATCCGTGCAAGTACATCAAATACGACTACACTGGACAAGTTCCCGCATTCAGCCAAGCTTTGCCGACTCCAATTAACGTGTTGCTCATCAATTTCTAGATGCTTGACCAGCTCGTCCAAGATACGTCTTCCCCCTGTATGAAACACGAAGAAATTCAGCTGATCGACGGTGCTATTCATCGTATCCTCAGTAAAAGCTCGCATAATTGGTGCTACGGTTTCAATAGTAGACATTACTTTCTTATCTAATACAAAATGAAAACCCGTATCTTTTACGTTGTAGGCAATATAATGCTCGGTATTCTTCATTAAAAAAGAGCGATCTGCTTCTACGCGGTAGCCCGTACCACCAGTGCCGCGCATGACACATGCGGATACACTGTCGCCAAATAATGCAGCCGATACGAAATCGGAGATAGAGTTATCGGTAGGCTGGAAGCACAGCGAACAGAACTCAACACTAACGATGAGCACATTCGCTTCCTTATAAGCAGAGCAATATTCAAACGCTCGATTAATGGCCGAGGCCCCGGCAACACAGCCAAGCTGTGCAATTGGAAGTTGCTTCGTGTCTTCTCGGAATGGAAAATGGCTAATGAGATAAGCTGTTAATGAAGGCATCATAAATCCGGTGCAGGACGTGACGATGATGAGGTCAATTTCGTTGGGTTGTAGTTCCGCATGAGTTAAGGCCTGTTCTACAGCTGCAATTCCAAGTCTTCGCGCTTCTTCCATATAAATGAGATTGCGCTGCTCAAATCCGGCGTGCTCGATAATTTCTTCAATGGGTCGTACGATATGTCTCGTATATACCTCGGTGTTACGAATCATCCGCTTAATGGTAGACCATTGTGGATGATTGGGATGGAGCTGTTCAAGAATTTCAATCATTTTATCTTGATCGACAATAAATTGGGGTCTTACGATAGCCGGTTTCGCTAATGTGCCCATATAATCCCACCTTCTTAAACGATATTCTATTTTAATGTAACACATCGACAATAATTTTCCATCTAAATGTATACTCCTCATTTTTTCAGGCGAAACAGGTTGCAAATGGGGCTTAATTACCGGATAATTTATAGATATGAATTTTTGGAATGGAATAGGGGACTACGTATGACGGGCCAATCACCAGATAAACTTCAAGTGTATATTACGGTCCGCAGCCGACAGGATGAGGAGCAAGTGGTGCAGCGAATTGTAGGCGACCTGTACCGCAAAGGCGATAGCTTCTTCCTTCGTTATGTCGAGCCGGCTCCTGAGCAAGAGGGAGTGAAGCGACGAAGGGGCTCCAAGTCGGAAACGGCTTCACAGCAGACTTCGGACGATTCGACAACGGGCACAACGCAGGTCACGATGAAGATTAGCAAAGACCAAATGAAGCTTATTCGACGTGGTCATGTTGAGTCTGAACAAACATTCGATATGAAGCAGCGGCAAACGGGATTTTATCGCTCTCCTGTCATGCGATTTTTAATGACAACGGAGACGACGAAGTTGGATTTGGGAGCGGCTTGGCCTTTCGAAGGGCCACTCCAATTTGAACAATTAGAGCTTGAATGGGCATACCGTTTATATATAGAAGATCAATGTACGGGACAGTTTGATCTGTTGTTGCGTTTGCGACCGCATACACAACAATCGGAATAACAACAACGAAGTCATTTTAATCGGAGCAAGCAGGAGGAACTAATTTTATGAGCAACAGTGTAATGGAACGAATTAATGAGCAAGTGAAAAATGCGTTAGAAAATGCGATTGTGGCAGCAGGTATCGTTGCACGTGAGGAATTGCCAGCATTCGTGATCGAGACGCCGAAAGATAAAACGCACGGTGATATGGCTACTAACGTAGCTATGCAATTAACGCGCATTGCCAAACGCAACCCGCGCCAAATTGCAGAGGCGATTTTGGAGCACTTGGATAAAGCGTCTGCTTCGATTGAAAGTGCAGACATCGCAGGCCCAGGTTTCATTAACTTCCGCATGAACAAGAGCTACTTGTTCGATGTTGTAAAGGAAGTAACAGAAAAAGGCGCAGACTATGGACGTGTTAACTTCGGTGCAGGCCAACGTGCGCAAGTGGAGTTTGTATCTGCCAACCCAACAGGTAGCTTGCATTTGGGACATGCCCGCGGCGCAGCTGTAGGGGATGCTCTGTGCAACTTGCTTGATTTTGCAGGCTATGAAATGACCCGCGAATATTACATTAATGATGCAGGTAACCAAGTGATGAACTTGGCGAAATCGATCGAGTGCCGCTATAAGCAAGCGCTTGGCATGGATGCTGAAATGCCAGAGGATGGCTACCACGGCGAAGACATTAAAGGTTTTGCAGAGGAGCTGGCAGCTAAAGAAGGCGATCGTCTGCTTCAGCTTTCGGACGAAGAGCGTACGACTTATTTCCGCAACTACGGTTTGGAAAAAGAGTTGGACAAAATTAAGCGCGACCTTCATCGTTTCCGCGTACCGTTCGACGTGTGGTTCAGTGAAACTTCCATGTACGAGAGCGGCGAAGTGCTGAGAGGCTTGGATGCTTTGCGCGCTAGTGGGCACGTGTACGAGCATGAAGGTGCAACATGGTTGCGTACAACGACGTTCGGAGACGACAAAGATCGCGTGTTGATTAAAAATGACGGATCGTATACGTATTTGACGCCAGACGTCGCGTACCATGCTTATAAGTACGCTCGCGGCTTCGATAAAGTCATTAACATTTGGGGCGCGGACCACCACGGCTACATTCCACGTATGAAAGCGGCGATGGAGTCTCTTGGCAACGATCCGAAGAAGCTTATCGTGCTAATTGCACAGATGGTAAGCCTGTTCCAGAACGGTGAAAAAGTAAAAATGTCCAAGCGTACAGGCAAAGCCGTGACGATGGAAGATTTGATGGACGAAGTAGGCGTTGACGCTATTCGTTACTTCTTTACGATGCGTTCGATGGACTCGCATCTTGATTTCGATATGGATTTGGCGATTTCGACATCCAATGACAATCCCGTGTTCTACGTGCAATATGCACACGCACGTATTTGCAGTATTCACCGTCAAGCAGAGGAGCAACATATTGCGCTCAAGTCTTTGGCTGACATTGACTTGACGAAGCTGACGACTGAGCATGAATATGACCTTCTGCGTAAAATGGGTGAGCTTCCAGAGGAAATTACGGTCGCTGCGCGTGACTATGCGCCGCATCGTCTCATTCGTTATGTTTACGAGTTGGCATCCATGTTCCACAGCTACTACAAAGCGGAGCGTGTCATTACGGAGGATGCTGAGCAGACGCAAGCTCGCTTGGCATTGCTTAGCGCTGTGCGCACCGTTATCGCGAACGTATTGCGCCTAGTTGGTGTATCTGCACCAGAACGTATGTAAGTGTGAGCTTGTCACATCATATTTTGTGTCGTTACGTAGCGTCACGTATGACCATGTGATATGCCTTCATATAAACAGGTAAAAGAAGCAGAGCGATTTAGCGCTCTGCTTCTTTTAATAATCGGGACACATCGATTTCGTAAGAGACAGGGGTTGTTTTGCTGCGATTAATAGGGCAGCGTGTCGGGTTGGCAGAGCGGCGTAACAACGCTTTGATTTCGCCTGGATTGAGTTCAGGATTCATCGCCAGCAATAAGGCGATTGCACCGCTCACATGAGACGTAGCCATCGAGGTGCCGCTCATTTCGTGATACTTGCCTTTTAACCAAGAGGACACTATTTTTTCCCCAGGTGCATAAATATCGACATATCTTCCCCGATTACTGAACGGTGCAATGCGATGAAGTTTATCGGTGGCTCCTACCGAAATCGTTTGCGTATAACGTGCGGGGTAGTCGATTGACTTGCGTTTCGAATCGTTGCCAGAGGAGGCGACGATCGTTACGCCGGCATTGTACGCATTCGTAACGGCGCTTAATAACGATTTGCTGCGCGATTTCATACCAAAGCTCATATTAATAATATTGAGCTCGTTGCGTACACACCAGTCAATGCCTTGGACAATATCAGATACATAAGCCGAACCATTTTCATCGAATGCTTTTACAGGATGAATCAGTGCCCGAGGTGCCACGCCGATAATGCCATAAATTTGATTGGATGCAGCAATCGTGCCTGCAATATGAGTGCCATGTCCATTATCGTCGTGAGGTGGAAGGCCGCGATGTACAAAATTGACACCGCGCATGAGCGCATGCTGCAAATCAGGATGGCGAAAATCTGCTCCTGTATCAATGACACCAATTTGAATGCGATGTCCTGTCGTTGTGCTCCACGCTTGAGGAGCCTTTATTTGACGAACTCCCCATGGTACACCGCTCTCCCATGCCACTGGCTTGCGAGTCGCGGCGTGCATCTGAATGAGGACATCATCCTCTACCGACCAATCACGTCCATTAAGTTCTAGAATTCGCTTTCCATCATCCGAAAGTGGGCACATCAAGGCATGAATCAACGGAGAGACGCGGATGCGTTGGAGCAATATATGCTCCTTCTGTAGTCCTTCTAACGCAACGCGGCATTGATTGAAAAGTTGAATGTTATGGAAGCGAATGAAATAATTGCGCGTGTTTGAATCGGAGGAAGATAATTCTTGAAGCAACAAGTGGAGAAATCCCGTAACATCCAATGTCGAGTCCCTCCCGACAGGTCCTTGTGCAGTATCGTATGCGAGTTGCGCGGGGGTGGACTGGGGTAGGCGCCTTTTTTATAAAAGTTAGGCCTTATTCCGTGTCAAACGACTTCTGCGGACATAGTATGAGAGTAGAGCCAGCGAAGGGCTCAGTACGCCAGAGCGGGGGCGGTAATGACCGTCTTCGGGTGCGGATACAGTCGAACGCGGAGGGACGCCCTTCGCGTTTCTTTATTTCCTTGATAAAAACAGGATTTATACATATAAAATGCCAGTAATGTTAGATACATAATTATAAATTTGGACGCAATTTAACTGAAAATCGGGCGTAAAACAGGAACAAAACTTGCTTTTTCGAGAAAGATCGGTTTTACTTAGGTGTGAACATGGAAATGTTAGAACTAGTTTGAACCTTTGTGAAAAGGATGTGTCCGTATGAGCACCCCGTTGGATTTAAAACTGGATCCCAATAAAGTGCAAGAAATGCCGATGGTGGATCTGGCTTTCATGATTTTGAAAGTAGCAAACACACCATTCTATTACCGCGACTTGATGAATGAAGTGGCAAAGCTGCGTGGATTGACTAAAGGGCAAATTAACGATGTCATCGCACAGCTATATACTGAGATTAACATTGACGGGCGGTTTGCTTGCGTCGGCAACAACCTATGGGGTTTGAAGCGCTGGTACCCTGTTGATCGTTCTGAAGATGCGATGACAGGCGGTGCTAAACGTCCGCGCATCATCAACGATGATGATGATGATCTGGAAGATGACGAGATTTATGTGGAAGAAGACGACGCTTACACTGGCGACGAAGATTTTGATTTCGTCGATGAGGATAGCGAAGACGAAATTTACGTTGACGACGAGGAAGAAGCGGAAGTTGACGAAGAAGTTGGTATAGAAGGAGAGCTTGAAGAATCGGACTCCGAATCGGATGAAGACGAAGAAGCTGACGATTTTGAAGAAGGCGAAGACGAAGAGAATCGCTAATCGTTCATAATCAACTGAATAAAATGCCGGTTATGCTTTCTTGCCTTAGCTGCAGGATGTATAACCGGCATTTTTTCGTTGAGTGGCGTGATTTTTTTAGTTGTAAAAATCCAATCAAGTTCCCTTGACACGGAAGTACCTACGGAGTAAACTAGCATATGGGCTTTGGAAGTGAGTTTAACATAATACGAGTTTGCGTTTAAATATAGAAAGTGCCCCGTGACAATACGGGAGTCACTTTTTTGTTTTTTTATGAATCATATTTACGGGAGAAGGAACCCTAAATTAGGATTCAACGCGGAGATAATTGATCCTCGGTTAAGGTTAATTCGTTTCGACTGCATCATTTTTGTTCTGCAATTGGGTTGCGATAACAACATAACAAGCATCATGCACTTCATCGAACCGTTTTGCAATCAAAGCCTCCCGAGAACATGGCATGATTGCACTTGATCATAGGAGGGTTTCACCAGTGGCAAAATACATTTTCGTGACGGGCGGCGTCGTTTCGTCTTTAGGTAAAGGGATTACAGCTGCATCTTTGGGCAGACTTTTGAAAAATCGAGGTCTTAAAGTTACGATCCAGAAATGTGATCCGTACATTAACGTAGACCCGGGTACAATGAGCCCTTATCAGCATGGTGAAGTATTCGTAACTGATGATGGCGCGGAAACGGATCTTGACCTTGGTCACTACGAGCGTTTTATTGATATTAACTTGTCGAAGAACAGCAACGTAACAACAGGTAAGATCTACTCTTCGGTTATTTCCAAAGAGCGCCGCGGTGAATATTTGGGCGGCACTGTGCAAGTTATTCCGCACATTACGAACGAAATTAAAGAGCGCGTATATCGTGCAGGCAAAGAATCGGGTACCGACGTTGTTATTACCGAAATCGGTGGTACAGTTGGCGACATCGAAAGCTTGCCGTTTATTGAAGCGATTCGTCAAATTAAGAGCGAAGTCGGCCGCGATAACGTGATGTACATCCACGTTACGCTAGTTCCTTACATTAAAGCTGCAGGCGAAGTGAAAACAAAGCCAACACAGCATAGCGTTAAGGAATTGCGCAGCATCGGCATTCAGCCGAATATGCTCGTTTGCCGTACGGAGCATGGATTGGCAGAAGACTTGAAGCGCAAGATTGCACTCTTCTGTGACATCGATCCAAACGCGGTTGTGGAATGCCGTGATGCTTCCACACTTTACGAAGTACCACTTATGTTGCGTGAGCAAGGTATGGATGACTTCGTTGTGAATCACTTGAAATTGCAAACTCCTGAGCCAGATATGACAGAGTGGACAAAGCTTGTAGAGCGCGTTAAACAATTGCAAGGCGAAGTTGAAATTGCAATTGTCGGTAAATACGTTGCACTGCACGATGCTTATTTGTCTGTTGTAGAAGCATTGGCGCATGCAGGAATTGATGCGAATACAGATGTTAAGTTGCGTTGGGTCAACGCAGAAGAAATTACAGCAGAGAACGTAGCAGAGCACTTGTCTGGAATCAACGGTATTCTCGTGCCAGGTGGCTTCGGCGATCGTGGTATCGAAGGTAAAGTGGAAGCCATTCGTTTTGCTCGTGAACAACGCATTCCGTTCTTCGGTATTTGCCTTGGTATGCAAGTGGCGTGCATCGAGTATGCACGTAATGTAGTTGGTTTGGAAGGCGCGAACAGCTCCGAAATCAATCCATCTACAGGATATCCAGTTATCGACTTGTTGCCAGAGCAGAAGGATATTGAAGACTTGGGTGGTACAATGCGTCTTGGCTTGTATCCTTGCAAACTGCAAGAAGGTTCGCTTGCGATGGAATGCTACGCAGATGAGCTCGTTTACGAGCGTCATCGTCACCGCTATGAGTTCAACAATGAATACCGTGAAATGGTTGAACGTGCTGGCTTGAAAATTACGGGCACATCACCAGACGGCCGTCTCGTCGAGATCGTCGAGCTACCAGGACATCCTTGGTTCTTGGCTGCGCAATTCCATCCGGAGTTCGCATCCCGTCCGAACCGTCCACAGCCGTTGTTCCGTGAATTTGTTAAAGCAGCTATTCAATATCGCGGTTAATTATAATGAAATAAAAAAACGAAGGTCCTTTTGGGGCTTTCGTTTTTTTATTTTACCCCTCCTAAAAGCCAATGTTTTTCCAACATAAAGCAGGAATTTATTGCTTTGGAGCGAATAAATAACTTGAAATGGACGTGCAACAACATTCATGCTCGGCATGATAAGCGATGCGTCGCTATGGACACAGTTACGCTCGCTCGTGATACACGGTGGGAGGGGTACCAGTTTGGATAAGAGGAAAGTGTTAATTGTCGATGATCAGAACGGTATTCGGGTTCTTCTCATGGAAGTGTTCAGCAGTGAAGGTTATATGACTTATCAAGCATCTAATGGCAAGACCGCATTGGAAATTGTCCGCGATCATGCTCCGGACATCGTGCTGCTGGATATGAAAATACCCGGTATGGACGGACTTGAAATTTTAAAACAAATCAAACAGATGAAGCCTTACATGAACGTCATTATGATGACGGCATATGGGGAACTAGACATGATTAAAGAAGCAACTGATTTAGGTGCGATTATGCACTTTACAAAACCGTTTGATATTGATGAAATGAGAGTCGCTGTAAATATGACCTTGGAGCGTCATGATCAACACTCATCAGGAAGTCAAATGTCGATGCCATCGTAATGACTTAAATAGACCGTAACCAAGCCGGGTGGCGAAGCCCGGCTGTTTTTCAGTTCATTAGTTCCCATTTACTTACAATTGACCGATTTATAGACTAGATTTGGTATATACTGATTTGTCAAGGGCATGTTTACTTTTTGCAGGTCAAATGTGATATACTATCATAGTAAACTTGTCGGCTACAGTTGGAGAGACAGACGACGAAAACCTGTATAGGAGGATGGAACCATGCCATTAGTTTCCATGAATGAATTCCTACCAAAAGCAAAAGAAAACAAATTTGCAGTAGGTCAATTCAATATTAATAACCTTGAGTTTGTACAAGCTATTACAGACGCGGGAATCGAGACAAATTCCCCACTTATCTTCGGTGTTTCCGAAGGCGCTTTGAAGTACATGGGTATCGAGTACACTGTTGCAATGGCACAAGCAGCAGCTGCAAAATCCGGTTTGCCAATCGCTTTGCACCTCGACCACGGTAGCACATTTGAAGTTGCTATGAAATGTATCCGTGCTGGATTCTCTTCCGTTATGTTTGACGGTTCCCACCACTCTTTTGAAGACAACATTCGTTTGACAAAAGAAGTTGTTAAAGCAGCACACGCTATGGGCGTTTCTGTTGAAGGTGAGCTTGGAACAATCGGCGGTACTGAGGACGATTTGACAGTTGACGAAGAGCATGCAACATTGGCTAAGCCAGAAGAAGCTATCCGCTTCTGGGAAGAAACAGGCGTTGATGCTTTGGCAATCGCTGTTGGTACAGCTCACGGTATGTACAAAGGCGAGCCTAAGATCCACTTCGATATTATCGAAGCTGTTACAAGCAAAATTCCAGTTCCAGTTGTATTGCATGGCGGTTCCGGTGTACCTGACGATGCTATTCAAAAAGCTATCGCTGCGGGCGTTGGTAAAATCAACGTTAACACAGAGAACCAAGTGGCTTGCACAACAACAATCCGCGAAGTATTGGCTAAAGACGCTAACATTTACGATCCACGTAAATATTTGGTTCCAGCTCGCGACGCGATTAAAGCAACTGTTCTTGAAAAAATCCGTTTGTTCGGTTCTAGCAACCAAGCTTAAACGGCTTTGCAGTTATACGAATGCGGGAATAGCACCGGTTCGCCGGTGTTTTTCCCTTTTTCTAATGATCTAGAGGAAAATATTTCTACAATTTTAGTTAATAGTCCTAAGAACCGTTGTTTCTTTTTGATGTAACACGGTTTTTTATATGACTCGGTATACAATTGAACTCGGTAGTCTTTACAGTAGAAAGGCCAACTCAATTATCGCACTGCGGCTCAACATGTAGCACAGTGTGGGAGGAACGAGAACGAGTGATGGAAAAGCTTATGATTAGCGGCGGTCGACCGCTGCGAGGCACAGTCCAAATTAGCGGTGCTAAAAATAGCGCAGTTGCGCTTATACCTGCCTCACTTATGGCTGAGAGCAAAGTTGTGCTGGATAATATGCCTGACTTGAGTGACGTTGCCACGTTCGGAGAGATTGTAGCTGAACTGGGTGGTCAAGTTGAATGGGATGGATCTAGCATGCAGATCAACCCCTCCAATCTCATTTCAGTGCCCATGCATAATGGTTTAGTGAAGAAATTGCGTGCATCCTACTACTTAATGGGGGCCCTGTTGGGTCGCTTTGGTACTGCAACGATCGGAATGCCGGGAGGCTGCGCCTTTGAACCGCGTCCGATAGATCAACATATTAAAGGCTTTGAAGCACTTGGAGCCACAGTGAGCATGGATCACGGCTCGATTCATATTGAAGCGCGTGAATTACGAGGCGCTAAAATCTACTTAGATGTCGTCAGTGTTGGGGCGACAATCAACATTATGCTGGCGGCTTCACGAGCCAAAGGTACCACGACGATTGAAAATGCGGCAAAAGAGCCTGAAATTATAGATGTTGCTACATTGCTAAACGCAATGGGCGCTAAGATAAAAGGTGCGGGAACCGAAACGATCCGCATCGAAGGCGTAGATAGTCTGCATGGATGCCGTCATTCCATTATTCCTGACCGTATACAAGCTGGAACATACATGATCCTAGCAGCAGCGACACGTGGTGACATTCTTATCGACAACGTTATTCCTAAACATTTGGAAGCCCTTTCCGCTAAATTATTAGAAATGGGCGTTGAAGTGCTGGAAGGCGATGAGTCGATACGGGTCATTGGTCGGCCTAGCTACGAAAGTGTGGATGTGAGGACGCTCGTATATCCTGGATTTGCAACTGATTTGCAATCCCAGATGACAAGCTTATTAACACAGGCGACGGGCGTAAGCATTATAACCGATTATGTGTACAGCAACCGCTTTAAACATGTACCCGAACTTATTCGACTAGGTGCCAAAATCCGTGTCGAAGGACGTTCAGCTGTTATTGAAGGTTCTCAACTAAATGCAGCGGCAGTTCGAGCTGCTGATTTGCGTGCGGGTGCAGCGCTTGTTATCGCGGGTTTGACGGTTAGTAACGGTGTAACGGAGGTTTCTGGTGTCGAGTATATTGATCGAGGCTACGATAACCTTGTACACAATTTGCGCCAGCTTGGTGCAGATGTGTGGCGGCAAGCGGAATAAAGTTGTTCATTTGGGGTAAAAATTAGATAATAACCTTCTCTTCTCTATTATCAATTACGATATTTCATCTCAGCAATCTTGCTATGCGAGGCTTATCTTAACTTCTGTCCATCATCACATTTAGTATGTATCCGTTAAACAACCATAACAGATGAATGACAAGAATATAGTGACCTGTATTTCCGTACACGTACTACGCACATTTTATGAGTATCACCACCCTAACTAGCAGATATTTTTACTCACACGTATTATAAACAGAATAGGAGCTGTGTTTATGGATTTACAAATTGCCGATTTGGAAAGCAAGAAGCTAACCGAGCTCTACAAGCTTGCGAAGCAGTTTCAAATTCAGGGTTACGGTCAAATGAAGAAAAAAGAGCTAATCTTTGCTATTTTGCGTGCCCAAGCTGAGCAAGGTGGCTTTATGTTTATGGAAGGTGTATTGGACATTTTGCCAGAAGGATTCGGCTTCCTACGTCCTATTAACTACTTGCCTAGCCCGGAAGATATTTATATTTCGCAATCACAGATTAGAAGATTTGACCTTCGTACAGGTGACTTAGTGTCTGGTAAATGCCGTCCGCCGAAAGAGAACGAGCGCTACTTTGGATTACTTCAGATTAATGCGGTAAACGGTGAGAACCCAGAAGACGCGGCACAACGCTTGCATTTTCCTGCGTTAACTCCCCTCTATCCACAAAAGAGGTTAGTACTCGAAACAGCCCCAAATAAGATTTCAACGCGCATTATGGATTTAGTCGCTCCTATCGGTCTTGGACAACGTGGACTTATTGTTGCTCCTCCAAAAGCCGGCAAGACTTTATTACTGAAGGAAATTGCCAACAGTATTTCGGAGAACCATCCTGAAATCGAGCTATTTGTACTGCTTATCGACGAGCGTCCGGAAGAAGTAACGGATATGCAGCGTTCGGTTAAAGGGGAAGTTATTGCTTCTACATTTGATGAATTACCTGAAAATCATATTAAGGTAACTGAGTTGGTATTGGAGCGTGCGCTACGTCTTGTTGAGCACAAAAAAGATGTTGTCATATTGATGGATAGTATTACACGTCTGGCTCGTGCTTACAATTTGGTCGTTCCAACATCGGGACGTACATTGAGTGGCGGTATCGACCCAGCTTCGTTCCATCGTCCAAAGCGTTTCTTCGGTTCTGCGCGTAATATTGAAGAGGGCGGAAGCTTGACAATATTGGCAACAGCACTTGTTGAGACAGGGTCACGTATGGATGACATCATTTATGAAGAATTTAAAAGTACGGGGAACACAGAATTGCATCTGGATCGCAAGCTAGCTGAACGCCGTATTTTCCCAGCAATTGACATTCGTCGTTCTGGTACACGCCGTGAGGAAATTTTGTTATCGAAGGAAGAGCTTGAGAAGTTGTGGGCTATCCGTAAAAATATGAATGAAACACCAGAATTCGTCGATCAATTCTTGAAAAAGATGCGTGACACGAAGACGAACGAAGAATTTATGGCCAGCCTTGATGCGAACGGAACAGGTAATGGCAATGGCAGCACGACGCCGACACGCCGCACGCGCAGCACGTCTGTCAGCTAGGCTGGACGGTTCAACAGGAGGTTTATTTTACAATGTACTTAGTGTATGCAGATGAAAAAGGCAACATTTTTGACCATTCCGAGTTAATAGGCCTTGCTCGCAGCGGAGATATGGTTGTGGAAATATTTCCAGAAGAACTAATTCCGCTGCCAGAGGGAGCGACGCTCGTCGGATTGCCGGGGACGCGTCCGGTTGCGATGGACCCGGATACAGGAGAGATGGTGGCGCTTCCAGGAAATGTACAGGCTGTCGGTGCATTGTTGCCACAGGGTTTTACCCGACTGCACATTCCGAGTTACGTAAAAACGGACAAGGCACAAGTGTTGCCGCTGTTCGGGTATTCAGCCGTCGTTTGGAAGGATGACGGATTTTATGTAGCGGCTGACCCGTCGGATGATCCGGATAAATGGGACCCGTTAAATTGCGACCGTACTGAGCTTCGTGTTCAAGTCGATCAGTTACAACATAAATATCCAGACAACCGTTTGTATCAGCATTTGTCACACTGCGCATTGCAGTATGAATGCTTAACAGCTTCGAATACGTTTCTGAACCGCTGGGAAGGTGCTGTGCCTGTATCGTATTCATGCAATGCGGGCTGCTTTGGCTGCATTTCCGAACAGCCTGACGACAGCGGATTCCCGGCGCCGCAGACGCGTATGAACTTCAAACCAACGGTTGATGAAGTTGTACAAGTCATGTTGGAACACTTGAAGACGCCAGAATCCATTATTAGTTTTGGCCAAGGTTGCGAAGGCGAGCCTTCCACACAAGCCAAAATTATCGTTGAGGCGATGCGTGAAGTGCGCCGCCAAACCGATATGGGATATATCAACATCAACACAAATGCGGGTTTGAATGATCATATTCGCGCAATTGTAGATGCTGGCTTGGACTTGATGCGCGTTAGTACGATCAGTGCGTTGGATGATCATTACAACGCATACTACCGTCCGCGCGGATACACACTATCAAACGTAGAGAAATCACTGCGTTACGCGTCCGAGCAAGGCGTGTACACGTCGATCAATTACTTGATCTTCCCAGGTGTAACTGATCGCGAGGAAGAAGTAGAGGCGATGGTGGAGTTTGCGCGTCGTTCGAAGCTGCGCCTTATTCAAATGCGTAACCTGAATATTGATCCGGAGAGCTACTTGTCATTAATTCCAAAAGCGCAGGGCGACATTCTTGGTATGAAACAGATGCTCGACATTTTCCGTGAAGAATTGCCGGATGTCGTCATTGGTTCTTACTCTCATGTGCCACCTGCTCATCTTGCTCGCCCGAAAGTGCGGGCATAATAAGGGTCACAAATTGACAATAGGTCCCGGCTGTTAAATAGTTGCGACGCAAATTTTGTTGTGCTATACTCCATTTATGTGTCTATATAACTCTGGGAACGCAAAGGGCTCAGGGCGGAGAGAGGTGAATTCAATGAAAGAAGCAATTCAACCGAAATACTACGTAACGACAGTTTCTTGCGCATGCGGAAACACGTTTGAAACAGGTTCCATTAAGGAAAACCTGAAAGTTGAGGTTTGCTCTGCTTGCCACCCATTCTACACTGGTAAACAGAAATTCCTTGATGCAGGCGGTCGTGTTGATCGATTCAAGAAAAAATATGGTATCTAATCCATATGCATATGTATATGATACAGACTCCCTATGCCTCACTGGCTAGGGAGTTTGTTTTTTTATATCCCCCACATTCTCCCCCTAATATCCAAGCATTACCCTCTAATTAAACAGGAAAGTAACAGTGCCAGATAGGCTGCCGCTTGATGAAACACTTCCAGAAAGCTCAAATAATTTTGATATTAAACAGGATGATGAGGTTGACCACGATGCTAATCTTCGACTTCGGTTGCACTTTTTCAGTAAATGGGCTATACTAAGTCATGCCGTGCTAGACGGGGAGGTAGCGGTGCCCTGTAACTCGCAATCCGCTATAGCGAGGTTGAATTCCTGTTAGAGGTATTGTCAATGTGAGGTTTGGCGTTTGTGCACAGTGTTGATGGTTGGGTCCTTCGCAATGGGTGCCTATGAATCTGGTCAGGTCCGGAAGGAAGCAGCCATAAGTAGGAGAGCCTATGTGCCGGAGGGAAGCCTGGCCTGAGCTGGCGCACAGGAGTGCCGCTTGGATTGCAATTATCAATAACAGGTGCACGGTCCTATAATGCACATCAGACACCGAGCTTTCGGTGTTTTTTTTGTAGCTATTGCCATGAGTTTTTGTTTTTAATATGAAATAATGCTCATATACTTATATAATAAAGGTTACGTTTAATTGTAAAGCAAGGTGAGGTGAGCCCATGAAGGATATCGTTCCGCCTGCCGGTTCCGCCGCTCCCCCGTTATCCTCAACTAGAGAACATGTATCAGCAGCCAATGGGGAGTTAAACTTATTGCAGCAGTTTGCAGGAGCTTTTTTACGAGATGTGAATTTGGGAGTTATTGTGCTGGATACGCGGTTTTGTTTAGTGGATGTAAGCGATATGGCGTGCCAAGTGCTCGGATGGGAGCAGGAGCAGGTCCTGAACTGCCGCATGTCAGAACTATTCGGTGAATTGCCCACGGAGCATCATCTTGTACAGCGCTCGCTGCTAGAAGGTGTCGTTGTGCGTAACCATGCAGTACCATGGAGCAACGGTTCGCGGCGATACGATTTGTTACTCGATTCAAACGTGTTGCGGGATACGGAGGGGGCTATCGTTGGGGCGTACGTCATTTTTAAGGATGTATCGAATTTGCGTTCCCTAGAAGAGCAAGTACAACGAAGTGACCGTCTTGCGATGATCGGTCAAATTGCTGCTGGAACAGCGCATGAAATCCGAAATCCGCTAACGTCTATTAAAGGTTTTTTACAAATGTTCAAGAAGACGTTAAATGATAAAGGCATGTCCAAAGAAGTACATCATACCGAAATTATGTTGACTGAAATCAATCGTATCAATGAACTGGTCAGTGAATTTTTACTGCTTAGCAAGCCCAAAAATGTTACGATTGAACGTTTGGACCTTTATCAAGTCATGAACGACATCATGCCGATTATTCGCAACGAAGCCGTGCTGCACGGTGTTCAAGTACGCTACGAAGCGACTGAAGTGATGCCTTACGTAGTAGCTGACCGAGAATTGCTAAAGCAAGTTTTTATTAATATTGCGAAAAATGGGATAGAAGCTATGGTTGGCGGAGGCACACTCAGCGTAACCGTTAAGCTCGATCAAGTGGGACGCTGGGTACTTATAGAAATTCATGATACAGGACCGGGTATTCCAGCTTTTTTAATTGATAAAATTTTCGATCCATTCTTTACAACTAAGCAAAATGGAACGGGTCTTGGTTTATCGGTGTGCCAACGTATCATTCACGATCTTTGCGGAACAATAAGGGTTTCTTCCAAAGGTTTTGGCACTACCTTTACAGTAGCTGTACCGTATCAAGACAACTAAACCGAACGATTTACAGCCATTCCCTTTTTCTTGCAGGGAGGGAATGGCTGTTTTTTTAAGAAATGTGATATAGTATAATAAGAAAAACGTTTTCCGAGGTTGCATTATGGGTCATATAGCATTGTATCGCGCTTGGCGACCACAGTCGTTCCAAGACATGGTCGGACAAAAGCATATTATTCAAACGCTGCAAAATTCGCTGCGTGAGCAGCGTTTTTCGCATGCATATTTGTTCAGCGGTCCGCGTGGAACAGGAAAGACAAGTGCCGCAAAAATTTTAGCCAAAGCCGTCAACTGCGAGCAAGGGCCTGGGCCTGAACCGTGCAACGCTTGTGAGGCGTGCCGTCGCATTACCGCAGGAGCTGTTATGGACGTCGTAGAAATTGACGCCGCTTCTAACCGGGGAGTCGAAGAAATTCGCGACCTGCGTGAAAAAGTGAAATATGCTCCGACGGAAGTGCGCCACAAGGTTTACATCATTGATGAGGTACACATGTTGACGACGGAGGCATTCAACGCTTTACTGAAGACGTTGGAAGAGCCGCCGAGTCATGTTATGTTTATCTTGGCTACAACCGAACCGCATCGTTTGCCAGCGACTATCATTTCACGATGTCAGCGCTTTGATTTCCGACGCGTATCCCTAGAAGAACAGGTTATGCGTCTGGAACAAGTATGCGCTGATGAAGAGATTCAAGCGGATCGCGATAGTCTGGAGTATATCGCAAAGCTGTCAGATGGCGGCATGCGGGATGCTATCAGTCTACTTGACCAAGCCGCATCATTTACTGATGGCCATGTCACATATCGACAGGTGCTCGATATTACAGGAGGCATGCCAGAGGAGCAGTTTGCAGAGCTTGCGCAGGCAGTGCATAATAACGATGTGGGCATTGCGCTCACAGTTATTGAACGCCTCATGCAAGAGGGCAAGAGTGCAGACAAATGCATGGAAAGTTTGTTGTACTTCTTCCGAGACTTGCTTATGATGAAGATGGTGCCTAATGGGGGCGCGTTAACGGATCGCTTAACGAGAGTTGAGGGATTCCGTCCGTTGGCAGAATCGTTCACGGTGGAAAGGCTGTTCTTCACTATTGATACGTTGAATCGTTATCAGACAGAGATGAAATATGCGGTTCAACCGCAAACTTTGTTTGAAGTAGCATTGCTGAACATTGCATCGCAGGCTGGTTCTATCCAGAACAGCAGCGGCAATAGTGCGGCAGGAGCTACACAAGATTCAGACACAACGGCGTCATCCGCTGTCGTGCAACAATTGCAGCGACAACTTGCGTCCTTAGAGACGAAGTTGGAGCAAGTGATGAGTTCAGGGGCAACATCCGCAGCGACGGATAGTGCCAGTCGACAGGAAAGACAGCCAGCAGCAATTAGACAACCAGGGCGTGTTTCCAAACACACCAAAATGCCGCCGCATTTTGAGCGATATGTTTCAGCTCAAGACGAACCTGATTCTGGGCGAGTGCGTGGTAACTGGGGACAAGTGTTGCAGCGTGTGAAGGACTTAGGTGTCACTATTCACGCGTGGCTAGTTAATGGTGAGCCTGTGTCAGCATTAGAAGACAGTGTGCTCGTCGCCTTCAAGAATTCCATTCATCGGGATACGACCGAGAAGCCTAACAATAAGCAAGTTATCGAGCGTGTGTTTGCAGAAGTATTCGGCAAGCCTTATCGTCTTGATACGATGATGCTTAAAGATTGGCAGGTTGCTGATGTTAAAAAGGAAGCGAAGGAAGAGACTCCGTTCCAGCTTGAGCCGGAAGGTCAAGAAAATTCGCGAGAACCATGGATAGATGAGGCCATCCAAATGTTTGGAGAGGACCTTGTTATCATAAAAGATTAATTTACTAAACCTATTATATGCGTACAAAGGAGATTTAAAGCTATGAACAATATGAACCAAATGATGAAGCAAGTTAAAAAGATGCAAGAGCAAATGTTGAAAGCACAAGAAGCTTTGGCTGACAAGAAAATTGCTGGCACATCCGGTGGCGGCGCAGTAACAGTTGAAGTTAACGGCCACAAAAAAGTGTTGAGCATTGCAATCAAACCAGAAGTAATGGACCAAGACGACATGGAAATGCTGCAAGATCTTATCATTACAGCTGTAAACGACGCGTTGACGAAGGCTGAAGATTTGGCTAACGACGACATGGCTAAGTTTACAGGTGGCATGCGCATCCCTGGCTTGTTCTAGTCGTTAAATATGCCATCGTAAAGGGGAGCGGGCATTGTATTATCCAGAACCGATCGCCAAATTGATCGATGCATTTACTCATTTGCCGGGAATTGGTCCGAAGACAGCTGCGCGCCTTGCTTTTCATGTGCTACGTATGCAAGAGGACGATGTTATTGATTTCGCCAAGGCACTTGTTAACGTAAAACGGAACTTGCACTATTGCTCTGTATGCTGCAACA
>NZ_CP075175.1:1315000-1527500 GCF_021223605.1 Paenibacillus sp. 481 | reverse complement strand
GGCTAGCCTCGGAATTAAGAGTCGTGGAGGTAGAGCACTGATTGGGTGCGGGGCCCGCCAAGGGTTACCAAGCTCAGTCAAACTCCGAATGCCATAGACTTATATCCGGGAGTCAGACAGTGAGTGCTAAGATCCATTGTCAAGAGGGAAACAGCCCAGACCATCATCTAAGGTCCCAAAGTGTGTGTTAAGTGGGAAAGGATGTGGAGTTGCACAGACAACCAGGATGTTGGCTTAGAAGCAGCCACCATTTAAAGAGTGCGTAATAGCTCACTGGTCGAGTGACTCTGCGCCGAAAATGTAACGGGGCTAAACACACCACCGAAGATATGGCTTGCGACGTATGTCGCAGGGGTAGGGGAGCGTTGTGTACCGGGTTGAAGGTAGACTGTAAAGACTGCTGGACTGTACACAAGTGAGAATGCCGGTATGAGTAACGAAAAGACATGTGAGAATCATGTCCGCCGAAAGCCTAAGGGTTCCTGGGGAAGGCTCGTCCGCCCAGGGTAAGTCGGGACCTAAGGCGAGGCCGAAAGGCGTAGTCGAAGGACAACAGGTTGAAATTCCTGTACCACCGTGAACCGTTATGAGCAATGGGGTGACGCAGAAGGATAGGGACGCGAACTGATGGAATAGTTCGTCCAAGCAGTGAGGCCGATGTGTAGGCAAATCCGCACATCACTAAGGCTGGGCTGTGATGGGGAGGGAAATTTATAGTACCGAAGGTCTTGATTTCATGCTGCCGAGAAAAGCCTCTAGCCAGGGAGAAGGTGCCCGTACCGCAAACCGACACAGGTAGGCGAGAAGAGAATTCTAAGGCGCGCGGAAGAACTCTCGTTAAGGAACTCGGCAAAATGACCCCGTAACTTAGGGAGAAGGGGTGCCTCGGTAGGGTTAATAGCCCGAGGGGGCCGCAGTGAATAGGCCCAATCGACTGTTTAGCAAAAACACAGGTCTGTGCGAAGCCGCAAGGCGAAGTATACGGGCTGACGCCTGCCCGGTGCTGGAAGGTTAAGGGGAGTGGTTAGCCGCAAGGCGAAGCTATGAACCGAAGCCCCAGTAAACGGCGGCCGTAACTATAACGGTCCTAAGGTAGCGAAATTCCTTGTCAGGTAAATTCTGACCCGCACGAATGGCGTAACGAATTGGGCGCTGTCTCAACGAGAGATCCGGTGAAATTTTAATACCTGTGAAGATGCAGGTTACCCGCGACAAGACGGAAAGACCCCATGGAGCTTTACTACAGCTTGATATTGGACTTTGGTACGGACTGTACAGGATAGGTGGGAGCCTTAGAAACCTGAGCGCCAGCTTAGGTGGAGGCACCGTTGGGATACCACCCTGTTCGTATCGGAGTTCTAACCTAGGACCGTTACCCGGTTCGGGGACAGTGTCAGGTGGGTAGTTTGACTGGGGCGGTCGCCTCCTAAAGAGTAACGGAGGCGCCCCAAGGTTCCCTCAGAATGGTTGGAAATCATTCGAAGAGTGCAAAGGCATAAGGGAGCTTGACTGCGAGACCTACAAGTCGAGCAGGGACGAAAGTCGGGCTTAGTGATCCGGTGGTACCGCATGGAAGGGCCATCGCTCAACGGATAAAAGCTACCCTGGGGATAACAGGCTTATCTCCCCCAAGAGTCCACATCGACGGGGAGGTTTGGCACCTCGATGTCGGCTCATCGCATCCTGGGGCTGAAGTAGGTCCCAAGGGTTGGGCTGTTCGCCCATTAAAGCGGTACGCGAGCTGGGTTCAGAACGTCGTGAGACAGTTCGGTCCCTATCTGTCGCGGGCGTAGGAAATTTGAGAGGAGCTGTCCTTAGTACGAGAGGACCGGGATGGACATACCGCTGGTGTACCAGTTGTTCTGCCAAGAGCATCGCTGGGTAGCCAAGTATGGAAGGGATAAGCGCTGAAAGCATCTAAGCGTGAAGCCCCCCTCAAGATGAGATTTCCCACTTTTGGTAAGACCCCTTGAAGACGACGAGGTTGATAGGTTCGGGGTGGAAGTACAGTAATGTATGGAGCTGACGAATACTAATAGGTCGAGGGCTTATCCTAAATAAGCAAGATGATTCGAAGTAACGATTTACCTTTCACGATCAGTTTTCAGGGCGCAAGTCTTGAATTAAATATTGGCGAGTATTAACGAGCCAAGCTGTCTGGTGATGATGGCGGAGGGGTTCCACGCGTTCCCATACCGAACACGACCGTTAAGCCCTCCAGCGCCGATGGTACTTGGACCGCAGGGTCCCGGGAGAGTAGGACGTTGCCAAGCAGCAAAGACCACTGATGATAACCATTGGTGGTCTTTTTATGTTTTTTTTACATATTTATGATACAAAAAAGTTACTCACAGCATGTGCATTGTGAGTAACTTTTTGTTGTTATGTCTTTATTTTGTCTTAACTTTTGTTACTTTGTTATCTTATTGTGGATTTGTTGTCCAAATCCCAGCTGTTTTAACGAATACACGTTGTGGCAGCTTCAATGTTGCAAGTGCCAATTCAGCTACGTCTTCTGGCTGCATCATACGATCTTCGTCACCGATTTTGAGCCCAGCACTTGTTGCAAGCTCGGTATTTACTGTGCTTGGTGTCAAACCAACGACACGAATATTGAACTTGCGTACTTCTTGCATCAACGCTTCCGTCATACCCATAACGGCGAATTTGGACGCATTGTATGCAGAGCCTGACGCGAAGCCACGCTCACCAGCTGTGGACGAAATGTTGATGATATTACCGGTGTTCTGTTCGATCATTGTTGGAAGAACAGCACGTGTTGCATAGTAAGTACCCATCAAGTTCACTTGAATGATACGCTCCCAATCTTTCGAGTCCATATCGACAAGTGTGCCGAATTTAGCAATACCTGCATTGTTCACCAACACATCAATGGAACCGAGCTCGTTTTTAATCGTGCTAACGGCTTGTTCGATGTCTTGTTGGTTTGAAATATCAGCTGTAGCGATAACGACTTTTACACCGTGAGCTTGTTCAAGCTGTGATTTCAATGTTTCCAAATCGGATGTTGTGCGTGCAATCAATCCGAGGTTAGTACCTTCTTTTGCTAATGCTTCTGCAATTGCTTTACCGATGCCTTTACCTGCGCCTGTAATAATCGCAGTTTTATTTTTCAATTCCATATGATATATCTCTCCTTATGCTTCTGACGCTTCTTTAAGGGGTGCGAGTAGTTCGTACTTGTTGAGTGAGGCTCCGAGCATATATTGTTTGCTCTCGCTTGCTCCAGGTCCACGATGGGCGTTGCGGAATGACTCGCTTGACGTCCAATTGTGGAATGCTTCTTCGTTTTCCCAGACGGTACACACTTTCAATTCCTCTTCACCTTCGTTGCCTTTTCCAAGCCATAGTTCAAGGCGAACAAAACCGGGCATTTCCTGTACACCTCTACCTTGCTGAAAACGTTCTGCAATTTGCTTTCCATATCCTTCTTTGATACGGATTGTATTTGTTACGACTAACATGCTCTCGCCTCCCATACTCGAATAGGTCATTTTTTCATTACAGGCATGTCCTGTATTCCTATTATAACGAAAATGTGAGGAGAGTTCACATTTATCGTTATCTTTTCCAACTGTAAATAAACTACAACTTCAACCTTTCAGCATTGTAAGATATATGCAAGCCAAAACGATAGGATGTTATGCTCATTTCCGGTATAGTGGAGGTATGGAGAGGAGGTCGTCGCAGATGCATCATAAGAAGTCGGGACATACTGTCCAAGTATCGATGCTCGTTCCTTTGCAGACGACAGCGACACACGCTTTCCGAAATGCGAAAGACATACGAAATCAGAAAATGATGCACTTTGCTCAGACCAAAGAGTTGGGAAAGCAAATGTCATGTGTACGGCAATGGAAGAGTTGGCTTATATACATTTTGGTGGCAGCGTTGGTTGTACCGCTTGTAGTCTGGACAGCGTTAGCGATGGCGGGTACCATTTGGATCGATAATGACAAGTTAAAAGCATTCAATACTCAAATCGTGGCGGGTTCGACGGCTACAGGGGCTACAGGAGCTTCGGGACAGCGTACGGTTCGTTTGCAGGATATGCCTGCTTATGTAACAGAGGCACTGCTTGCAATTGAAGATCATCGTTATCGGATGCATCTAGGGGTAGACCCTATTGCGATAGTACGTTCCGTGTGGGTAAACGTTGCCAAGCAAAAAAAGGCGCAAGGCGGTAGCACGGTAACGATGCAGTTGGCTCGCAATTTGTTCTTGTCTCATGACAAAACGTACAGTAGAAAGATAAAGGAAATAGCGATCGCAGCCCATTTGGAGCTGAAATATAGCAAGCAGGATATTCTTGAAATGTACATGAATAAGGTGTATTTTGGTCAAGGGCAGTACGGCATTGAAAATGCAGCCCGCACGTATTTCGGCAAGACAACACGAAAACATGGTGATGTGCCTACTATTAATGTAGCGGAAGCAGCTATGTTGGTTGGGTTGCTTAAAGCACCAGAGCGTATTAATCCGGTTAAAAATATGGAGCTGGCGGTGAAACGGCAGCGTGTAGTGTTGAAACGGATGAAGGACTTGGGATGGCTGTCTGAAGCGGAAAGCCAACTGGCGTTAGCTGCAAAGTTGGATAAAGCCATCTAAGCGTGTGTAATAGGTAATGGGAGGCGGATGGACGTGTTTACGCTTAGCTTATTTATATATTTGCTTATTGTTAATGGGGTAGGCTATCAACTGATGGTTGTCGACAAGCGGCGTGCAGGGCGTAAGCGTCGCCGTATTCCGGAGCGTAAGCTGTTTTTGACGGCTTGGCTTGGAGGCGCGCTAGGTGTACTGGTTGGGATGTACAGCAAACGCCATAAGACGCAGCATGTGTCTTTTACAGCAGGTATTCCATTTATTTTGCTGGTGAACGCTTTTGTGGTTGTTTTTTTGATGCTTCGGTTAGGATGAATTAGTGTATGTAGTGTATGTGGTGATCAGCTAGAATGAAAGCGGACAAGCTCAGAATCGGAAATGTCCAGAAATAGAAAGTTACAAGATGAAATGATGCAAAGCTGAAGTGACGAATAGCTGAGATACTGAAATAGTGAAAAGCCGACGACTTACGGATCAACGTGAGTGAGTTGGCTTTTTGCGTTAATGGGGTATTGTGTTGAAGTAATAACCGAACATTAAATTATAATTATATATTAATGTTCGTATATTGGGTTGACACTATGTGGTGGCCTTGTTAAACTGGAGTTACTTTAAATGATAATCGAATAATAAAGAAATCATGACTCGTATAGTTCCGGAAATATGGCCGGAAGTTTCTACCCAGAGACCGTAAATCTTTGGACTACGAGAGGATGAGGAACAGCAGTCGTATGGCGTATGACTTACGATTTAGCTGTTGTTTGCATTCTCGTAATAGGCCCAAGATGAACAGTTCAGGGGAGACGATATTTTGTCTACTGAACTTTTTTGTGTTTTTCGGCAATGTGACGATATGGACTTGTTGAAAGTGGGTTGATGGTGTGATGGATAAGTTGACGAGTACGTATACGGAAGAGGAACAGAAGCAGTTGCGGGAACGAGAGCAAGAGCAAAGTAAGGCGAAGGGTATTCTTCCGCAAGTTGGCGTTATTATGGGCAGCACTTCAGATTGGGAAACGATGAAGCTCGCTTGCCAAGTGTTGGATGAGTTTGAAATCCCGTATGAGAGCCGAGTCGTTTCGGCACATCGTACGCCAGATGAGATGTTTCGCTATGCAGAGAGTGCTGCTGAACGGGGCTTGCGTGTTATCGTGACGGGGGCCGGCGGTGCTGCGCATTTACCAGGCATGGTTGCAGCAAAGACGGTGCTTCCGGTAATCGGCGTGCCCGTAAGATCGTCGCAGTTGAACGGTCTTGACTCGTTGCTATCCATTGTGCAAATGCCTGCTGGTGTTCCTGTAGCTACGGTTGCGATTGGTCCAGCTGGAGCGACGAATGCAGGGCTGCTAGCTGTACAGATGCTAGGCATGTATGACGAGGATTTGCGTCGTAGGCTTACGGAGCGTAGAGAAGATGTGCGGCAGAAGGTGCTGGCTACAGGTGAGTTGGTATGAAGGCTCAGGTAGAGCAGTTAACCCTGCTGTTGGAAGAGCAGGGAGAGGTTGCTCATGATGTTCATGAGCAGGACGAGAGGTTGCACACGCGGACTGTGGTGTCGGAAGCTGCAACAGAAGCCAAGTTAGAGGTAGATGTAGCAGAGTTAGAGATAGATGCAGTAGGCATAGCTAAGGTAGATGTGGTAGGTGCAACAAAGGTAGGTACAGCAAGCGCAGCAAAGTCAGCTATGTCGATTATGGAGTCAAGGTCAGGGATTGCTACTGAAAATGAAGGGACCGTTCCGACAT
The DNA here is from genome assembly GCF_021223605.1 of Paenibacillus sp. 481. Classification (NCBI taxonomy): domain Bacteria; kingdom Bacillati; phylum Bacillota; class Bacilli; order Caryophanales; family Paenibacillaceae; genus Paenibacillus; species Paenibacillus sp. 481. The sequence goes on along the minus strand of NZ_CP075175.1, from coordinate 1,521,132 downwards.
ATGCAGGAACTAGACGGGGCGAAGCGCCTGTGCTTCTGCCAGGCGCGACGATTGGTTTGCTCGGCGGTGGTCAGCTTGGTCGCATGCTGGCGCTCGAAGGGCTGCGGATGGGTTACCGCTTTGCATCGCTCGATCCGCTGCCCAATGGTCCAGCGGCAGCCGCTTCGTCAGCTATTACAGCTGACTATGGAGATTCACTGGCGGCCCAGCAGCTAGCGGAGCGCTCTGATGTAATCACGTATGAGTTCGAGAACGTGTCCGCAGCCGCTGTCGAGCAACTGGAGCGCATGGCGTATGTGCCGCAAGGGAGCGATCTGTTGCGCCTCTCGCAGCATCGTGTGCGAGAGAAAGAGGCACTGACGGCTGCTGGCATCCCGATCGCACCGTATGCAGCGGTATCCTCTGCTGAGGAGGTGCTTCGGCAGGTAGAAGCTTTTGGTGGCAAAGGCGTGCTAAAGACTGCCACGGGTGGCTATGATGGAAAGGGACAACGTATGATCCATCATCCTGATGAAGCGGGTGAGGCATATGCCGCCCTAGCTGAAATGAAGCGATCTGTCGATGCTGTCGGGCCAGAGCTTGTGTTGGAAGCCTTTGTACCGTTTGTGCAAGAGTTATCGGTGATCGCAGCTCGCAACCCTAATGGAGACATTGCCACTTTTCCGGTGGCTGAAAACATACATCAGCATCACATTTTGCATATGTCCATCGTGCCGGCTCGTATTCCGCAGCATGTACAAGCGGAAGCCGAACGGCTAGCACACAAAGTTGCGGAGGCACTCGGTGTGGTCGGGCTTATCGCGGTCGAAATGTTCCGCACCGCGGACGACGAGTTGCTTGTCAACGAATTGGCACCGCGGCCACACAATTCGGGGCACTATACGATGGATGCTTGCCGAACTTCACAGTTCGAGCAGCACATTCGAGCCATTTGCAATTTGCCGCTTGGCGACCCGAGCATGACGACCCCAGTTGTCATGGTGAACCTGCTCGGCGAGCATCAAGACGACATGTTACAATGGTTCGGTAAGGACGACCCTGCCGCTAAGCGCTATGGTGTGACGCCTAAGTTGCATTGGTACGGGAAGTCAGAAGCTAAAGCTATGCGTAAAATGGGGCACATCAACGTGCTGGCATCTACTACGGACGCTGCGCTAGCTTGGGTGAAAGAGACGAACATGTGGAGGAATAACGAACATGATTGAACGCTATTCACGTCCGGAAATGCGGGCGATTTGGACGGAAGAAAATAAATTTAAAGCTTGGTTGGAAGTGGAACTGTGCGCGTGCGAAGCGTGGGCGGAACTTGGCATCATCCCACACGAGGATACGAAAGAACTTCGTGCCAAAGCGAGCTTTGACATCAACCGCATTTATGAAATTGAGGAAGAAACGCGTCATGACGTCATTGCGTTTACGCGCGCAGTATCGGAAACGTTGGGCGAAGAGCGCAAATGGGTGCATTATGGCTTAACTTCGACAGATGTCGTGGATACAGCGCTCGGTTATTTGATGAAGCAAGCGAACGAAATTATTGAGCGCGATTTGCTGAACTTTATTGAGATATTAAAAAATAAAGCGCTCGAATATAAAGATACGCCGATGATGGGGCGTACTCATGGTGTTCATGCCGAACCGACAACGTTCGGATTGAAAATGGCGCTCTGGTATGCTGAAATGAAGCGCAACTTGGATCGCTTCCGTCAAGCAGCAGATGAAGTGGAGTACGGAAAAATGTCAGGTGCGGTCGGCACGTACGCGAATATTGATCCATTCGTTGAAAAATTTGTGTGTAAGAAGTTGGGCACGAAGTCTGCACCCGTTTCGACACAAACGCTCCAACGTGACCGCCATGCGGAATATATGGCGACGCTCGCCCTGATCGCGACATCACTTGATAAGTTCGCAACAGAAGTGCGTGCTTTGCAAAAAAGTGAGTTCCGCGAAGTGGAAGAGGCGTTCGCTAAAGGACAAAAAGGTTCTTCTGCGATGCCGCACAAACGGAATCCGATCGGCAGCGAGAACATTTCTGGCTTGTCGCGTGTGATGCGCGGATATATGTTGTCTGCTTATGAGAACGTTCCGCTCTGGCACGAGCGCGATATTTCGCACAGCTCAGTAGAGCGCATTATTTTTCCAGACGCAACGATGCTGTTGAACTACATGTTGAACCGCTTTATGAACATCGTCAAAAACTTAACGGTGTTCCCAGACAACATGAAGCGCAACATGCAAAGCACGTACGGCGTACCGTTTTCTGGCCGCGTCATGACGAAGCTTATCGATAAAGGTTGGAGCCGCGAGCAGGCGTACGATACGGTACAGCCACGCGCGATGCAAGCGTGGGAAGAACAGCGCAGCTTCCGCGACATTATCGAGCAGACACCGGAGATTACGACGGTGTTGGCACAGGCGGAGCTTGAAGATGCGTTTAATCCGACATGGCATTTGAAGCATGTCGATACCATTTTCCGTCAAGTTGGCTTGTTGGAAAATGAATAAATAGATCGTATGAATTGAAAATAGGTTAACAAGTTTCGGTACTGTTATATACGGCAGTATCGAGTTTAATTCCGTAGGCCATTCCCCATGGCCGAATATGATGGGCTGTCCTACCCTCCACCCTTTTCTTCAGGACGGTCCATTGTAACGGTGGTTAATGTTGCGGGAGGCAACTTCGGAACGAGCAGAATAGTAGCATGGTAACATAGCAGCATTATAGCAATAGCAAAGCATTGAGCAGTCTTTTTCATGTTGGGTCTATAGAGAACCGGAGTTTAGGAAGGAGCACGGGGATGTCTACACCGAATGAAGTCTTGCCAACTGCATCTGCGCTTGTGCCGTTTCCACTGATTCATCGTGGGAAAGTGCGCGAGTTGTATGAGCTGGATCATGAACATTTGCTTATCGTCGTAACGGACCGTATTTCCGCTTTTGATGTTGTCTTAAAGCCCGAAGTTCCTGACAAAGGTCGGGTGTTAAACCGTTTGAGCACGTATTGGTTTGAGCGGACGCAGCATCTTATTTCAAATCATGTCGTCCATACAGAGGTCGAACAGCTACAACGTACCTATGCACTAGACGAATCACCTTCACTTATTTCCCTTAATGAACGAATTGTAATTGCTCGCCGAGCAAAGCGCATCGACTTTGAATGTGTCGTACGCGGTTATTTAACGGGCGGCGGCTGGCGCCAATATGAACAGCATCAAGTCGTTAACGGCATTGAATTGCCAGCTGGCTTGCGTAAAAATACGAAACTGGCAGTACCTATTTTTACACCGGCCCGTAAAAATGATTTAGGTCACGACGAGGACGTGCCGTTTGAAACGATGTGTGACCAACTTGGTCATGATTTAGCTGAACGTCTTCGTCAGACGAGTATCGCGTTGTATGAGTTTGCAGCGCGAGAGTGCGCATCCAAGGGCATTTTGCTCGCCGATTGCAAATTTGAATTTGGACTTATAGATGGGGAGATTATCCTTATTGACGAGTTGTTTACTCCTGATGCCGCGCGGTTCTGGCTAGAACAACATTATGCGCTCGATGTTGAAATCGAGAGTTTGGATAAAGAGCCCGTGCGCAGTTACTTGGCGAACAGCGGCTGGGATAAGGAAAGCACACCTGAACCGTTGCCCAATGAAGTGGTCGAGGCAACGCGTAAGCGGTATGTAGAGCTGTATGAGCGGATAACTGGGGAACAGTGGTCGTAGCGTTAATTGGTCGTAAGTTCGCAAGGTTGTAAGTTCGTAAGTTCGTAAGTTCGTAAGTTCGTAAGTTCGTAAGTTCGTAAGTTCGTAAGTTCGTAAGTTCGTAAGGTTGTAGGGTAATTGCAAGCGTACAACTGACAGAAGTGGAACTCATGGGAGGAATAATCGATGAAGGTCAAAGTATATGTGACGACAAAAGCAAATGTGTTAGATCCGCAAGGTACAGCTGTGCAGCAGGCGCTTCATACGATGGGCTATAGTGCGGTTGAGGATGTTCGGATCGGAAAATATATGGAGTTTGAGCTTCAGGCAACAGATCGTGTTGCTGCGCAAGCAGAAGTAGAGCGGATGTGCGAGCAATTGCTAGCGAATCCAGTCGTTGAAGACTATCGTTACGAGCTGGAGGACTAATCGGATGAAGGCAGCTGTACTCGTATTTCCAGGCTCTAATTGTGATTGGGATTGCGTTCACGCGGTAGAGGACGTTATGGGGATTGATGTCGATCGCGTGTGGCATACGGAGTCAAGTTTACAAGGGTATGACCTCATTATTTTGCCAGGCGGCTTCTCTTACGGTGATTATTTGCGCAGTGGAGCGATAGCGCGCTTTGCTCCGATTATGAAGGCAGTAACGGAAGCGGCTGCGGCTGGTGCTTACGTGCTTGGAATTTGTAACGGTTTTCAAGTATTGACGGAAGCAGGACTGCTACCAGGAGCTTTGAGACGTAATAATGGTTTGAAATTTCGCTGTCACCCTTGCAAGTTGCAAGTGGTGCGTACGGATACAGCGTTCACTTCAGGCTATGCGGATGGAGACATCATCGACATTCCGATTGCGCATGGTGAAGGTAATTATTATTGCGATGAAGAGACGTTGCAGCAGTTACAGGAGCGTCGTCAAATTGTGTTTACTTATGACCAGAATCCAAATGGATCACTCGAAAATATCGCAGGAATATGCAACGAAGCGGGAAATGTGCTCGGTATGATGCCTCACCCTGAAAGAGCGGTAAGTGAACTGCTCGGTTCTGTGGACGGCGTTCGAATGTTTACATCGATACTTCAAGCTTGGAGGGAACAGCATGCGGTCAACAGTAAATAGTATCCACTTAGGTCAGGAGAATATGGCCAAGGAACCGACAGCAGAGCAAATTGCCGCTGAGCGTATTTACAAATCGATGGGTGTAACAGATGCAGAGTACGATCGTGTCTGCGAGTTGCTCGGCCGTAAGCCGAACTATACGGAAATTGGTGTATTCAGTGTAATGTGGTCTGAACACTGTGCCTATAAAAATTCGAAGCCGCTCTTAAAAAGATTCCCAACGACTGGCGAGCGTGTGCTTGTTGGGCCAGGTGAGGGTGCGGGTATCGTCGATATTGGTGACGGTCAAGCGGTGGCATTCAAAATTGAAAGTCACAATCACCCGTCGGCAATTGAACCTTTTCAGGGAGCTGCAACGGGAGTTGGCGGCATCATCCGTGATATTTTTTCGATGGGGGCTCGCCCGATTGCAACATTGAACTCGCTGCGCTTTGGCCGTTTGCATGATGAGCGCGTGCGTTACTTGTTCGAGAACGTTGTGTCCGGCATTGCTGGTTACGGAAACTGTATCGGCATACCGACGGTTGGTGGCGAAGTCGTATTTGATGACAGCTATGAAGGTAATCCGCTCGTTAATGCTATGTGTGTTGGATTAATTGACCATAAAGATATTCAAAAAGGCGTTGCTAGCGGTGTAGGCAACCCTGTCTATTATGTAGGTCCTCCAACTGGACGTGATGGTATCCACGGGGCAACGTTTGCGTCTGAGGAGCTGACGGAGGAATCGGAAGCGAAGCGCCCTGCGGTGCAGGTGGGCGATCCATTTATGGAAAAGCTCGTGATGGAGTCTTGCTTGGAGCTAATTCAATCAGGCATCGTTATCGGAATTCAAGATATGGGCGCAGCTGGCTTAACTTGTTCGAGCGCGGAGATGGCGAGCAAGGCAGGCAACGGGTTAGAACTGGTGCTTGATGAGGTGCCGCAGCGGGAAACAGGCATGACTCCGTATGAGATGATGCTATCCGAATCTCAAGAGCGCATGTTGTTCGTTATTGAAGAGCATAACGAGTCGATCGCGATGGAGATTTTCAATCGTTGGGGCGTCATTTGCCGTAAGGTTGGGCGTGTCACTGATGATGGCAAGCTGCGCTTATTTTATGGCGGCGATGTCGTAGCAGAAATGCCGGTAAGCGGATTGGTGGATGAGTGTCCAATTTACAATCAGTCGTCACAAATTCCAGCCTCTTATGAAGTGAACGGTCAAGTCGATACGACAGCTTACCCAGAGGTGAAAGACGTAAACGATGCACTGCTACGCGTGCTTGCTTCCCCGACAGTGGCAAGTAAGGAATGGGTTTATAGTCAATATGACAGCATGGTTCGTGCGAGCACGGCAGTTATGCCCGGATCGGACGCAGCAGTTGTCACGGTTCGTGGTACACGGAAGGCGCTAGCGATGACGGTGGATGGTAATGGCCGTTATGTGAACTTGGACCCACTAGTAGGTGGACGGATTACGGTATGTGAGGCAGCGCGCAACATCGTATGCTCCGGTGGTGAGCCGCTGGCGATTACGGATAACTTGAATTTTGGTAATCCGGAGAAGCCGGAAAATTTCTGGCAGATGGAGCAAGCAGTGGACGGTATGGCAGAAGCATGCCGTACGTTAGCAACGCCTGTTATTGGCGGTAACGTGAGCTTGTATAACGAAAATGCACGTGGTTCGATTTATCCGACACCTGTAGTCGGAATGGTTGGTCTTGTACACGATGTAGACCATATTACGACGCAGTCATTTAAGCAGAGCGGCGACATCGTCTTGCTGCTTGGTGAAACGAAGGCAGAGCTCGGCGGTAGTGAGTTCCAAGCGGTGTTGCATGGTGTGACAGAAGGACGTCCACCAGCAGTAGATTTGGAGACGGAGCGTCGATTGCAGCAGACCGTGTTACGCGCTATCCAAGATGGACTTGTACAGTCAGCGCATGACGTGTCAGATGGTGGGTTTGCAGTAGCGGTAGCAGAATCATGCATCAGCGGTCAAATTGGTGTGAAGCTTAGCGCCCAATTTACGGATGCAGCAGGGTTACTGCGTACCGATATGGCTCTCTTTAGCGAAAGCCAGTCACGCATCGTGTTGTCCGTACAGCCAGAGCATGCGGCACAAGTTGAAGCGTTATGTGCAACAGGCGGTGTAGTGGTGCAAACGCTTGGTACAGTAGGTGGGGAGCGGATTCAGATCGAAGTAAATGCTACTCCAGCCATTGATATTGTGTGGACGGAGGCGGAACGAGCTTGGAAGGATGCGATTCCGTGTCTGATGAAATAAGCTCTATCATTGCGGATGAGAAGGGGGAGTTGAAAGTGCAGGAGCGGAGCGATAATGCGTTAGAGTGCTTTACGTGGAATAACCCGGACACGGACTCTTATTATAACGAAGGCAACGGCAAGGACGGTCCGTTTGACCGTCTGAAAGAAGAGTGTGGAGTGTTCGGTGTGTTTGGGTATGAGGACGCATCAACGCTCACTTATTACGGCCTGCACACCCTGCAGCACCGTGGTGAAGAGAGCGGGGGCATGTGTGTTTCCGATGGGAAGTCATTTAGCTACCATCGGGGCATGGGCTTGGTCAAAGAGGTGTTTGACCAAGAGCGCTTAGCTACTATGGGCGGTGATCGCGCGATCGGACACGTTCGTTATTCAACGTCAGGCGATAGCCGCTTAGCGAATGCCCAGCCTCTTGTCTTTAAGACGCGTGATGGTGATTTGGCGGTAGCGACGAATGGAAATATCGTGAATGCCCCGCAAATTCGTCGCGAGTTGGAACTTAAAGGCTCTATCTTTCAAACGACGAGCGATACAGAAGTAATCGCCCATTTAATCGCGCGCTCGGAGCACGATTTGATTACCGCGACTAAAGATGCGCTTCGGCAGCTCGCCGGCGGCTTTGCTTTCTTAATTATGACGAACGATAAGCTACTCGTCGCATCTGATCCGAATGGACTGCGTCCAATCGTGATGGGACGCATTGGGGATGCCTATGTGTTTTCCTCTGAGTCATGCGCTTTGGAGGCGGTTGGGGCAGAGCTACTACGCGCGATTGAGCCAGGTGAGCTACTTATTGTTGACGCGATGGGCTATCGCTCTGAACGGTATGCGTCGGTTGTGCGTCGCTCCTTATGCGCGATGGAATTTATATATTTTTCACGACCAGACAGCGACCTATATGATGTGAATTTGCATACTGCGCGCAAGCGAATGGGGAAGCAGCTTGCTCGTGAAGCTTTTATTGCTGCTGATATCGTATCTGGGGTTCCGGACTCTAGTATTTCAGCAGCGATAGGCTACGCAGAAGCGACTGGTATTCCTTACGAAATGGGACTTATTAAAAGTAAATATACAGGCCGAACGTTTATTCAACCGAGTCAGGCACTGCGTGAACAGGGCGTTAAGATGAAGCTGAGCGCTGTGCGCAGTGTTGTGGATGGCAAACGGATCGTATTGATAGATGACTCGATCGTACGTGGCACGACTTCGAAACGTATCGTACGCATGCTGCGTGATGCAGGGGCTTTGGAAGTTCATTTGCGCATTGCATCGCCGCCGTTTAAGCATCCGTGCTTTTATGGCATTGATACGCCTAGTAGTGACGATTTAATTGCGTCATCACATTCAGTGCAGCAAATTTGTGATTTGGTTGGCGCGGATTCACTCGCATTCTTGTCTCAAGACGGCATGATAGAGGCTATTGGGGGCAGGCACGAAAAAGATTTTAATGGGGGATTATGTCTGGCATGCTTCGATGCGGACTATCCGACCGAGCTATCGCGGGAAGCGGCCGACGCAGCAGCCCAGATGGGCTGCGGTTGTTAGCAGACAGCGTTGGTAAATTGCTGAGTGCAAAGGCAAAGTGTCGAGTCCAAAGGCAGAGTGCAAAGGCAGAGTGCAAAGTGTGCTGTGCACTGTGTGTACTGTGTGTACTGCGTAGTAAAGATTTGAGATGATTTTCAGAAATGAGAGGAGCTCGCAACCGATGTCAGAAGCTTACAAACAAGCAGGAGTCGATATTGCCGCAGGCAACGAAGCTGTAGAACGAATGAAAAAGCATGTCCGCCGTACGTTCCGTCCCGAGGTGTTAACGGACTTAGGGGGCTTTGGAGCCTTGTTCCAATTGAACGCAAAGAAATATGAGGAACCGGTGCTTGTATCCGGCACAGATGGAGTTGGAACGAAGCTAAAGTTGGCGTTTACGCTTGATAAGCATGATACGATCGGCATCGATGCTGTTGCCATGTGTGTGAATGACATCGTTGTGCAAGGAGCTGAGCCGCTCTTTTTCCTCGATTACGTTGCGTGCGGTCGAGTTGTGCCAGAGCGGATTGAAGATATTGTACGCGGTATAGCTGATGGATGCATGCAAGCGGGCTGTGCTTTAATCGGTGGTGAAACGGCAGAGATGCCAGGTATGTACGCTAGTGAGGAGTATGACATCGCAGGCTTTAGTGTAGGCGTCGTAGAGAAGGCGCGCATCATTAATGGCGATGCCATTAAACCCGGAGATGTCATACTCGGTCTAGCATCGAGCGGGTTGCATAGCAACGGCTTCTCGTTGGTACGCAAGTTAGTCGAGCAGGGTGGGTACCGCCTGGATGCCCCGTTGTCAGAGACGGGATCGGCCACGTTAGGTGAGGTACTACTAACACCGACACGCATTTATGTGCGGCAGATGTTGAAGTTGATGGAGTGTGTAACGGTAAAAGGAGCTGCGCATATCACGGGCGGCGGATTTTTGGAAAATATACCACGAGTGTTGCCAGAAGGTACACAGGCTGTAATCGAGTACGGTTCATGGCCGGTGCTGCCGATCTTCGAATTACTGCGTCAAGAAGGGAACTTGACGTGGGAAGAGCTGTTTACGACGTTTAATATGGGAATTGGTATGGTTATTGTTGTGGATCATGCTGATGTAGATAAGGCAGTTGCAACGCTTGAGGAGCAAGGTGAGACGGCGTATATACTTGGTTCTATTAAGGAAGGCGAGCGTAAAGTTCTAATTCCAGGCGTAGGGATATGACAATGAAAAATGCGGCAGCGGACGCTACTAATCGTACACTCCGCATCCCACCGCGTATAGCTGTATTCGCATCAGGTGCGGGAACGAATTTTCAGGCCTTGGTGGAAGCGGTGAGAGCGGGCAATCTCGATGCGGAGATTACATTACTTGTATGCGATCGACCTGATGCGCCTGCTCTAGAGCGGGCGCATGAGCTTGAAGTACAGACAGCGGTATTCGAGCCAAAGCGTTACGATTCACGTGAACAGTATGAGCAGGATGTGTTGAGTAAGCTGCGGGCGCAACAGATTGAATGGGTGGTGCTAGCTGGGTATATGCGTCTTGTCACTTCTGTACTGTTGGAGGCTTACGGGGGTCGCATGGTCAACATTCATCCGTCTTTGCTTCCAGCTTTTCCAGGGCTGCATGCAGTCCGTCAAGCTTTGGAGTACGGGGTGAAAATTACAGGTGCAACTGTTCATCTCGTTGACGAGGGGATGGATACGGGGCCGATTGTGGCGCAGCAAGTGATTGATATTCGACCGGAAGATACGCTAGAAACGTTAGCTGAACGTATTCAGGCGGTTGAGCATGAGTTGTATCCGCGTGCTATTCAGTCTTTAATGCAGTCTCTGACGCATTGTTAGGTGATATGTGCTTGAGGTGTGGACAAACGATAGTATTGTCTATACAAAGGTGGACTTGGGTAGTATCTTGCCGCGGGGCGATGTGAGAAAAATCGTGATCTGTATATAGGGGTGAGGAAGTTATACTCACTATATATGGGGGTAGCACGGGGTTGTAATAGCATTGATATAGAGTTGATATAGAGTGTCAGGGTGTGGTGGCATATATCTTTGGTGCAGAATTGTGTCTACTATTTGGAAGACATTTGTTGATATATTCCGTTATAAGAGGACATGCCGAAAATAAAGGATATGCTGAAATTAAAGGACAGTGCGTGAGACGAAGGGGCATGCCCGAATGTAGGGGAAATCGTGCGAGACTTAAGGCAGTAGTACGAAACTTAAGGCAATAGTACGAGATTGTGGGATATTATACTAGATATCAATGCTAGATAAGGAAAAGGGGAGAGGATAGCATGGCGATCAAAAGAGCTCTGATTAGCGTTTCTGATAAGTCAGGCGTGGTGGAGTTTGCTCGTGCATTAGCGGAAGCAGGAGTCGAACTGATTTCAACGGGCGGTACGAAGTCACTATTGGAACGTGAAGGTGTACCTGTCATCGGTATTTCCGATGTGACTGGCTTTCCTGAAATTTTGGATGGGCGCGTGAAAACGTTGCATCCTGCTGTCCATAGCGGCTTGCTCGCGGTACGTGATAATGCTGCGCATCAGAAGCAGTTAGAGGAGCTAGGCTTGTCCACGATTGATCTTGTTATCGTCAATTTATATCCATTTCAGCAAACGATTGAAAATCCAGCAGTGTCTTATGAGGATGCGATCGAAAATATCGACATCGGCGGGCCGACTATGCTTCGTTCAGCTGCAAAAAACCATGCGTTCGTAACAGTCGCTGTTGATGCGTCTGATTATGGGACGATTTTGGAAGAGGTGCAAGCGAACGGGGATACTTCCCTTACGACACGCAAGCGCTTGGCTGCTAAGGTATTCCGTCATACAGCCTCTTACGATGCGCTTATTGCGGACTATTTATGTAAGCAGGTGGGCGAAGAATGGCCCGAGCGGCTTACGGTTACGTATGAGCGGGTACAAACGCTACGCTACGGTGAAAATCCGCATCAGCAGGCCGCTTTTTACCGTCTGCCGATCGCGAAGCAAGGTAGCTTGGTGAATGCCGAGCAGCTGCACGGCAAGGAGCTGTCGTATAACAATATTAACGATGCGAATGCAGCGCTTGCGGTTATTAGTGAATTTGAAGCGCCTGCGGTTGTGGCGATTAAGCATATGAATCCTTGTGGCGTAGGTATTGGTGAAACGATTGCAGAAGCGTATCAGAAGGCGTATGCTGCGGACCCGACATCCATTTTTGGCGGAATTATTGCTGCAAATCGTATGATCGATGAAGGGACAGCGCGTAGCATTGCTGAAATCTTTCTTGAAATCGTCATTGCGCCGGAATTTACACCTGAAGCACTTACCATTTTGACACAGAAAAAAAATATTCGTCTGCTTCGCACGGGCGTCGCACCATCACCTGCAAATCGCACGGAAACACGGATGTTGACGTCTGTGGATGGCGGTGTGCTTATTCAAGATCAAGATATACATGCGATTGACCCGTCACAGTTGAAAGTTGTGACCGAGCGGCAGCCAACAGAGGCTGAGTTGAATCAGTTGCTGTTAGCTTGGAAAGTTGTGAAACATGTGAAATCGAATGCCATTGTGCTCGTGCAGGACGATATGACAGTGGGCGTTGGAGCGGGACAAATGAACCGTGTCGGCGCAGCGAAAATAGCGATTGAGCAAGCAGGAGCAAAAGCGCAAGGTGCTGTGCTGGCATCGGATGCGTTCTTCCCACTCGGTGATACGATGGAGTTAGCGGCACAGGCAGGCATCAAGGCTGTGATTCAACCAGGTGGCTCAATACGTGATGAGGAATCCATCCGTGTGGCCAATGAGCATGGAATTGCGATGGTGTTTACAAGTGTACGTCATTTTAAACATTAGGCTGGGGGAGCGAACATGAACGTATTGGTCATTGGTAGTGGTGGCAGAGAGCATGCGCTTGTGTGGGCGCTCGGTCGGAGCTCGCAAGTTACACGAATCTTTTGTGCTCCAGGAAATCCAGGCATAGCCGAGTTAGTGGAATGCGCTCCGATCGCGGTGAGCGACTTTGAAGCCATTGCGGAATTTGCACAGCAAAAAACAATTGATCTTGTCATCGTGGGTCCTGAGGACCCGTTGGCAGACGGTATCGTTGATGTGCTGCAAAGCAAAGGGCTGCGCGTATTCGGCCCTAATCAAGCTGCCGCAGAGATCGAGGCGAGCAAAGTGTTTATGAAACATTTGCTGCGTAAGTACGATATCCCGACTGCTGCTTATGCCACATTTACTGAAATCGGGCAGGCGCTTGACTATGTGCGTCAGCAACCGCTGCCGATTGTGATTAAAGCGGATGGACTTGCCGCGGGTAAAGGCGTCACGATAGCCCACACGCTAGCTGAGGCGGAGCAGACGCTGCATGATGTCATGGTGGAGCAAAAGATTGGCGCTTCGGGACAGCAGGTTGTGATTGAAGAGTTTATGCAAGGTCAAGAGATGTCGATTCTCGCGTTTGTTGATGGTGAGACGGTGCGAGCATGTGCACCAGCTCAGGATCATAAGCCGATCTTTGATGGGGATCAGGGGCCAAATACGGGCGGTATGGGCACGTACAGCCCGCTGCCTCATATGTCTGAATCAATCGTGAATGAAGCGGTACGCACGATTCTTGAGCCGACAGCTAAAGCGATGGTGGCAGAGGGACGCCCGTTCAAGGGGCTGTTGTTTGCGGGGTTGATGATTACGCCGGATGGCAAACCAAAGGTCATTGAATTTAATGCGCGCTTTGGCGATCCGGAGACGCAGGTTGTGCTTCCTCGCTTGCAGACAGACTTGCTGGATGTGTTGAATGCGGTCGTGGACGGCAAGCTGGAACACATTCAACTACAGTGGAGCGATCAGGTAGCGGTATGTGTCATTGTTGCATCTGAAGGGTATCCAGCGGCGTATCGGAAAGGCGATTTGATTGAAGGTTTGGCTGAAGCGTCGAACCATGCACTCATTTTTCATGCGGGTACAGCACTTCAACATGATGGCGCTTTGGTGACAAATGGCGGCCGTGTGCTTGGTGTATTGGGGCAGGGCGAATCTGTGGACGAAGCTCGCAAGCAGGCTTATGAGGCAGTTCGTTGTATTCGTATTGCGGGTATGCAATATCGAAAAGATATTGCAACTAAGGCGCTTGTTCCCTTTGTATAAGCCTTTTGTAAAAGCTGACGCATAAAGTTTTCTTCACCATCCATACTATGGTCATAGTGATCATTTAGAAGTGATGACAGGAGGTATGGATGGTGAATAAGAGTCCAGAGGGGCAACCGTTCTCGTATCGAGACTTAAATGAGCAGCGATCACGAGGAACTTCAGGTGAGGTGTATGCGGGGCCTTCAGCTGCGTCTTCGTCTTCTTCGTTGCAGCAGGCGGATGTGGAATTTGCAGCAGACGATTTCGGAGGCACGACGACAGCGAAACAAACAGGGGATTCCGATTTTGCGGAAGGTGCAAGTGAAACGAATCGTCTGTTAAGTAATTATTACGGAATGCACGATTAAGATGCATGATTAAGATGTTCGATTAGACGCAGCACGGAAGTGAAGTTGAAGTTAGGAAAGTGAAAAACGGCGGCGTTGCAAAACGTGGTCGTTTTTTTTTGTGCGGATGAGGGTTGACAATTTTCGGAATTCATTGTACTTTACTATAAAGCATAGTAATTTAATCGGAATAATTAGAAATGAAACGCTACATGCGAATATATATACGAAGCGAGGGAAAATGATGGAGCGTCACGTACACATTCGATGGCAAGAAGAACAGTTAACGGCTACATTGCATTATCCACAGGAGAGAGCGCCATTTGATTCAAAAACAGAACAACGTGCGCCGCTCACTGTCATTTGCCATGGCTTTATTGGCACTCGCATCGGAGTTGATCGGTTATTTGTGAACGCGGCTCGTCAGTTGGCAAATGAAGGCCACATTGTCGTCCGCTTTGATTACGCGGGCTGCGGCGAAAGTACGGGGGATTATGGCGCACAGGGCATCGACCGTTTAATTGAGCAGACACAAGCTGTTTTGGATTACGCGCTGCAATGTGGAGATGTTGACCCGCAGCGGGTTACGCTGATTGGCCACAGCTTAGGTGGGGCGGTTGCTTTGTTGACAGGGGTGCGCGACGCACGGGTAAAGCGCCTAGTTCTGTGGGCACCTGTTGCTTATCCGTTTAACGATATTGCACGAATTATTGGCCGTGAACGGTACGATAAGGCGATTACGGATGGGAAGGCCGATTACTTGGGCTACGAATTTAAGGCTAATTATTTCAAATCGTTAGAGCAGCATCAACCGTTGCAGGAGGCGTCAAAGTTCAATGGAGATGTGCTACTCATTCACGGAACGTCGGACGACATTATTCCGGCCGATTATAGCTTTTTGTATCAGAAGCTGTTCTGGATGCGTAGTGATGGGCAGTGTGATAAAGAGATTGTGTTTCAAGCGGATCATTTTTTCTCGCATGCGGAGCATCGTGAACTGGTGTTCAGTCATACGCTGGACTGGCTGAAAAAGTGGGAGAAGCGTCAACGAAATTGGGCGAATTGGAGCATATAAGTTTGATAGGCAAATAGGCATAATAGAGTATCTAAGTATCTAAGTATCTAAGTATCTAAGTATCTAAGTATCTAAGTATCTAAGTATCTAAGTATCTAAGTATCTAAGTATCTAAGTATCTAAGTATCTAAGTATCTAAGTGCAACATATAGAAGAGGAAGAGCGCTGCCGTGGGTAGCGCTTTTTTTTGTTTGTACGCATAGATTTGAGCGCAATACAATAATAGAATAGAAGAAATGTAAGCCATTCAGGTTTATGGATTGTTTGTTGTTCATCAGTGGAAAAAGGCGATTTTGTCTATACAAAGGTGGACACCAATTCCATAGCTAGGAAGAGACGACTTCCAGTTCGCATGTCTATATACATAGAGGGAAATCGTTATTTTACACTATATATAGAATGTATATGGTAGGCGACGTGTATCTCCCTTACGAAAATGTGTCTACTATTTGAAAGACATTCAAGTTGAACATTCCGTATATAAAAGACAGTGTGCCTCGTCCGTGCTGGATCATCCATAACAGGTTGGATTGACTGCTCTATTTAACTGTAGTCGTAATGATGTTCGTTTGTTGTTCGTATTTGTATTCATATTTGTATTCGTTATTCAAACAAAGAGAGGTGCTTGAATGCGCGCAACACGTACTTGGCTGACGATGATTATTGCAGTTGCAACGATATTGCTATTGCTTACCTCGTGCAGTTCGGATGGAGATCAGGCGGGAAAGAATGCTTCGGAAAATGGAGTTGACCTACCCAATGGCGGAGAGCAGCGTGATGTTGCACCTGACCATATAGGCAAGCCAGCTCCCTTAACGGGAGTACGCAGCACGGATATAAATTCGGAGCACCTGCATCAGAAGCGGCCCGTCGCGGTGATGATTAATAATTTTAAAAGGGCGCGACCGCAATCGGGTCTGTCGCAGGCGGATATGTTAATTGAGGTGATGGCAGAGGGTGGCATTACGCGCATCGTGGCTATTTTTCATAGTCAGCTGCATTATGATGGCCCGATCGGTCCTGTGCGGAGCATTCGTCCATATTTAATTGATATTGGCGAGAGCTTTAACGCTGTGCTTGCCCATGCAGGGGGCAGTCCAGAGGCGTATTCCATTTTGAAAAAAGAACGTAAAGCGTACTTGGACGAAATTACGAATGCCGGAAGCTATTTTTGGCGTGAAAAATTTCGTAAGGCACCACACAATTTGTATACCAAGTTAGAGCAGTTGGAAGCGGGGGCTTCAAAAAAGAAGTATAGGCAGGATGTAGATGTTCCAGCGTTTCTTTTTGAGGAAAATCAGGATGTTGCGCCACAAAGTGTAGCTGTTGCTTCATTACCACAGGGGGCACAGGCTGCACATGAAGTCGAAGTGCATTTTATGAAAAATGATAATCCAGTTAAGTATGTTTATGAAAAAGAAGGCAGAAGCTATGCGAGGTATATGGATGGGAAAGCGCATATCGACTTAGTCAATAATAAGCCGTTAACGGCGGCAAACGTGATGGTGATCGCTGCGCCGCATCGGGTTATCGACGATGTGGGGCGTTTAGAAGTGCAGCTTCAGAACGGTGGCGAGGCATTGTTGTTCAAACAGGGTCGGGTGGAGCGTGGCCAGTGGATTCGCCATGAAGGCGACGGACCAATGGTGTTCATACAGGATGGAAAAATGGTACCTATGGCCTCTGGAATTACGCATATTTTGGTTGTTCCTAGTCAGTTGAGCATAGAAAAATATGCAAATTGGAAGTGAATGCGATTTCATTTAAGGATAAAATTCGACAAGTTATGCCTTTATTCGTATAGGTTCTTTACAAACCCTATACAACCTGTGATAAGATATGTAAGGTTTTAAAAGTTATCAAAACAATCGGATTTGGTTGCAAAGGAGATTTCAGAAATGTTCAAGAAACAGGACGTATTTTTTGAAACGCTGCAAAATATGGCGGATACGCTTGTGCAAGCGTCAGAAACGTTCGCCCAAGGTGTAGAAAATTTAAGTGATGTGTCGTCTTTTGCGAAAGAAATGAAAGAGCTAGAAAGCAAATGCGACAAATTCACACACACAATCGTGTCGGAGCTTAACAAGACATTTATTACTCCGATCGAGCGTGATGATATCATGGCTTTGACGACAGCGTTGGACGATGTACTGGACGGTATGGAGGCATGCGCATCCCGTTTCGAAATGTACCAAATGATTGAACGTGATGAAATTGTTGTGTTGTTCGCAGACGTCATTAAGCGCTCCGCGCTTGAGATTCAAAAATCGATTCGCCTGCTTACGCAAAAGAAATTGCTTGCGATGCGTGAACATAACATTCGCATTCATGAGTTGGAGAACTCTGGCGACGATTTGTTGCGCCGTGGTATTAGCGCTTTGTTCGCTAACATTAAAGACCCGATTGAATTGATTAAGCGTAAAGAAGTATACGAGCGTCTTGAAGATACGACAGACAGCTGTGAAGATGTAGCGAACCAGCTTGAGTCGATCGTCATGCGAAATTCCTAATAACTGTCGTAGCGCTAAAAGCGAAAGTACGAAGGAGGTTGGGGATTGCGCGGACAAGGCCAAGAGCGGTTTCGTGCAATCATAGATAAATTATGGATATGTTTTTATTTTCCGTGGGGGTAGTCATATTCCTCGCGTTGGCGTTTGACTTTATTAACGGTTTCCACGATACAGCAAACGCTATTGCGACTTCGGTGTCGACAAGAGCGTTAACTCCCCGAGCTGCTATCATTTTGGCATCGACGATGAACTTTGTTGGTGCCCTGACATTTACAGGGGTTGCTAAGACAATCGGCGGAAGCATCGCTGATCCAGCTACGTTAGACAACGGTCTGATGATTGTAGCTGCGGCGTTACTTGCAGCTATTGCTTGGAATTTGATTACATGGTGGTTCGGAATTCCTTCCTCATCTTCTCATGCGTTGATCGGTTCCCTAGCGGGTGCGGTCTTTGCAGGTGCAGGTATGAGTGGTCTGAACATGGGTGGATTTAAAAATATCGTATTGGCGTTGTTATTGTCGCCTATTATTGCATTCGTTGTTGGTTATATCGTGATGACCTTAATTAAGTGGATTTTTGCTCGCAGAAATCCGCATACGATTAATAAAGGCTTCCGCACAATGCAAATTTTCACGGCTGCGTTCCAAGCGTTTACGCACGGTACGAACGATGCACAAAAAGCGATGGGTATTATCACTTTTGCACTCGTAGCAGCTCAATTGCAAGAAGGTATGGAAGTTCAGTTGTGGGTTAAACTCGCAGCTGCAACAGCGATGGCACTTGGTACATCTGTCGGTGGTTGGAAGATCATTAAGACGATGGGTACGAAAATTTTCAAAATCGAGCCGGCAAACGGCTTTGCAGCAGACTTGTCCGCTGCATCCGTCATTATGTCTGCTACAGTTACTGGTTTGCCAATCAGTACAACGCATGCGATTACTTCCGCTCTTCTTGGTGTAGGTTCCGCGAAGCGTTTCTCCGCTGTTAAGTGGGGCGTTGCAGGTCGTATTATTATCGCTTGGTTTATTACGATTCCGATCTGTGCGGCATTTGCAGGATTGACCCTGAAAGTGTTGGAAATGATCTTGTTGTAATATAAAAAAAGTGAATGTGCAATTGATAGGAAAGCCGGCCCTTGTGGGTCGGCTTTTTTTGTTTGCTGGAGCGGGGTTTACGTTTCTGAAGGACTATGCGGTATGTGTCGAAATAGAGACATACTAGGTATTGAATTTGGGCCTGGATTTTGCATTCGCATTCGGTCTTGAACCTGACCGCTTACGCCTGCCTGGGGGTCTGTCATACGTTTTGCCATAATATTGTGATGATGTATCGCTTTTAGGGCCCGTACGTTTACGTCGGCGGCGGCGTGGAGGTGGCGCTTCTTGTGTTTCAACTTCTTCTTCGCGGGCAGAATCGCTGCTATCGTTACTACTCGATTTGCTAGGCATAAGGCTCATCACCATTTTTACAATCGGCGCGACTTGCTGTATACTTTGCACGACCTTCTGTACCTTCCCGACCGTAGACACGATACCTTCAACGCCTCCCAACCGGTCAACCATTCCTTTGACATCGTCAAAAGAGAAGCCACTTCCTTTTTTATCTTTACTATCTGTGGCTTCAGGTGTCTCGGTCACTGCTGGTGTGGATGATGGAAACGTTGGTAGTGTTGGGTTCATCGGAAGTGGGGGGATTTCAAATTTGGAAGGGTACGGTATAATGAAATTGGACTGGTTTGGAAAAGAGAATTTGGGGGGACCGGAGTTATATCCGGAACCAAATCCAGAATTGTAGCCTGAACCGAATCCAGATCCAGAATTATAGCCCGATCCAAATCCAGAACCGAAACCAGGACCACCTGAAAAACTACGATTGGATGGTGAGTTATCGTAAGGACGATTCATCGATTGTGATCGATTCATGTTGGTGAGGCTTGGGTCGTTTGTGAAGTTTTTCGGGGGCGTCGCCGATGTTCGGGGGTTGTTATAAGGAGCGCTCATTGGTTATCACCTTTCTCCCCTTGTTAAATTATGTTGCTATTTTAGCGTGGAATATTATACTGTATGTCGTGGGCGAACAACTCGCGTGGACGACTGCCTAAATAGAGTAGATTAAATCGGGCTCAGGATGCGGTAGTTCGTTAACGCAGAACAACTGTGATGCTTGAAAAGGCATGTTAAAGGAAGTACAATATGGACATCAGCGATTATGTGTAGGGGTGAATCGGTTTGCAACTTAAAAAGTTAAATGATAAAACAGTCGATCAGTTATTTGAAGCGATTTTAACGTTAAAAACGGTAGAAGAATGCTATATTTTCTTTGATGATTTGTGCACGGTTAATGAAATCCAATCGCTTTCGCAGCGTTTGGAAGTGGCGCGTATGCTTGGTAAAGGCTGCACGTACAATCAGATTGAAGCGGAGACGGGAGCTAGTACAGCTACGATTTCGCGTGTTAAGCGCTGCTTGAATTATGGCAACGACGGCTACAACATGGCGTTGGAGCGTTTGAGCCGCTAATGGACAAACCCGGTCTGCTTGTCATTAGCCACGGCTCACGCAGCGCAGCTTGGGTGGCGCTTGTAGACGAGGCAATTGCTCAGGCTAATTGGCCTGAAGGGATACCGGTAGTTTCTTCTTTTTTGGAATGTGTACCTGGGAGGAGTATTCAGGACGGCATTGATGAGCTGGAAGCAATAGGCGTGAACGCGATTGGCGTGCTGCCTTTGTTTGTCTCCTCAGGGAGTACACATGTAGATGAGATTGCGTATGCACTTGGGGTAAAGGCAGAGTCGTTGGTAGAAACGGATCTGGAGCCATTTGCTGTACGCGCGCGTATCTATTATGGACAACCTTTAGATGGCGATGAAGCGGTGCTGGATATGCTAGCATCTAGGTTAAAGGGGTTACGTGTAGCTGGTGAGCGCGATGGTGTTCTGCTTATTGCTCATGGCAGCCCGCATGAACCGTTTCAAACGCGTTGGCATGAAGGGCTGTCTCATTTAGGTCGTATGCTGCTGGAACGTGGTCTATGCGCGTACGCTGACCATGCGTTGTTATGTTGCGAGGATGTGGCAGGAGCGGCTCGGCAATTGCGAGTACGTACGGAAGCTATGGGCGGACAAGTGGTCGTTGTTCCTTTATTTTTGAGTACGGGTTATTTTACGAATCAAGTTATTCCAGAGCGGTTATCAGGCGAGACTGTTGAGTACGACGGTCAAACATTGTTACCTCATCCTGCCTTAAGCGTGTGGCTTGAGCAGGAAGCATTGAGGGTGTTAGACACGATGCACGAGTCGAGTGACAGCCGTCCTGTAAGTGGTCGGATTGTGCAGCAATGAATAGATTGTAAATGGGTGACGCAAGCATGTATAAAAGAGCGAGGCTAATTTATAATCCGACTTCCGGCAGAGAGGAAGGAAAGAGGCGGCTGGCCGACATTTTACAACGGTTGGATTCGGCAGGCATCGAGACGACAACTCATGCTACGGAAGGGGAAGGCGATGCGACGCGCAGCGCTGCTGATGCGATTGATCGTGGATACGATATTATTATCGCGGCTGGCGGGGACGGCACGTTGAACGAAGTGATCAACGGGATGGCGGTGAAGGATCGTCGTCCGCCGTTAGGCATTATCCCGCTTGGGACGACGAATGATTTTGCGCGTGCGTTGGGCATCCCGCGTAACTGGGATGATGCGTGTGAGCTTATCGTACGTCAGCAGACGCGTGTGATTGATTTGGGACGGGCGAATGATAAGTATTTTATTAACATCGCTGGCGGCGGCTCGTTGACCGAGGTGACGTATGAGGTTCCGAGCAAGATGAAGACGATGATCGGGCATTTGGCTTACTATGTGAAGGGGCTTGAGAAAATTGGACGCTTCCGTCCGACGGAGCTGCGCATTGAAGTGGACGGTCATGGCGTGTTCCATGAGGAGTTTATGTTGTTCCTAATTTCGAACACGAACTCGGTTGGCGGCTTTGAGAAGCTGGCCCCAGGTGCCCGCATAGATGACGGATTGTTCGACATCTTAATGTTGAAAAAGTGCAATTTGGCTGAGTTTATTCGGATTGCCGGATTGGCGCTGCGCGGCGAGCATTTGGCGGACCCGCACATTATACACGTGCAGTCGAAGTATGTGCAGGTGACTTCGCCTGATGTGGTGCAGCTGAATTTGGACGGTGAATTTGGCGGCACGCTGCCGGCGACGTTCGAGGTGCTGCCGAGCCATTTGCATATTTTTGCGGATGTGTCGGGGGAGTCGTCGTATCGGTAGGATGAATGTTGAGGGCTGGAGCTGTGATCTGGGTAGTAGCTGGACGTGGCTTGCGGCCAGTGGCAGCATTCTCTCATATGCAAAATGGGCATACCAATGTTAGAATAGAATGACGACATAATACATGGTGGCGGTCGGTTTCGCACTTGTTCTTCTGAAAGAGGGAGAGCTGGCGGGGCGGGCCGCTTCTTGATGTTGGGTCATGAAGAGGTAACCATTTTGACAGTGGAAAGTTAGTTGTGGATATTTTGGTGCTTATGCGCTTAACAATAGGTTTATACTAATAAGAATGACCAATACAGACAGGACAAGTGAGTGAGGGACGGATGAGGAACAAAAACATGAGTAAGCAATCGCATAAGCGGTCGGACACGAGAGGGAAAAAAGGTTCCGTTGGACATAAAAAGTTAGCTGAGAAGGTAAATGTAAATCGAAACACGAGTGGAAATGGGAATGGCGTGAAGGGACCTGATAGGTCAACTGCCAAGGCACATACTGCACCTGTGGATAAAAATGATGTTGTCGTTGTGGATATTATTGGCCTAACTCATGAGGGGGAAGGCGTTGGGCGCGTAGAAGGTTTTACGCTGTTCGTGAATGGTGCGCTGCCAGGTGAGAAGGTACGTGTGCTTGTGCTTAAAGTGAAGAAGCAGTACGGCTACGCGAAGGTCGTCGAGCGTCTTGCAGCTAGTCCGCACCGCATTGAGGCGGAGTGTGAGATTTACGATCAATGCGGCGGCTGTCAGATGCAGCATTTGTCGTATGCGGAGCAACTGGTATGGAAGCGTCAGCATGTGGTGGATGTGATGGAGCGTATCGGCAAGTTCAAGACGAATAATGCTGAGATGGGGTTGAGCGAGGGTGATTCACAAGAGGAGGCTGTTGTGATTTTGCCTACGCTTGGTATGGAAGATCCTTGGCGCTACCGCAATAAAGCGCAGGTTCCGATCGGCATGAATGAGCGTGAGGGCGGGCTTATCGGTGGGTTTTATGCTCGTAACAGTCACCGGATCATTGATACGGATACATGTTTAATCCAGCATGAGGCGAACGATGAAGTGGTCTTGCAAGTGAAACAAATTGCGCGTGAGCTAGGCATTCAGCCTTATCACGAAGAGACGCACCACGGCTTGCTGCGCCATGTGGTTGTTAAATACGGCTTCCACACAGGCGAGCGTATGATTGTACTGGTTACAAACGGCGACAACATTCCACGTCGCAATGAGCTTGTGCGTGCGTTGGCAGAGAAAGTGCCTAATGTAAAGAGCATTTGCCAGAACGTGAACACGAAGCGCACGAACGTCATTTTTGGCGATTTGACGCGTGTGTTGTGGGGCGACGAGCATATTACCGATTATATTGGCGATGTGAAATTCGCCATCTCGGCACGCTCGTTCTATCAGGTGAATCCGGTACAGACCGAAGTGCTGTACGGTAAAACGGTTGAGTACGCTGGACTGACAGGGAACGAAACCGTTATTGATGCTTATTGTGGCATCGGAACGATTTCGTTGTTCTTGGCGCGGAAGGCGAAGCGCGTGCTCGGCGTAGAAATTGTCGAGGAAGCGATTGCCGATGCACGCCGCAATGCGGAGCTGAACGGCATGACGAACGCGGAGTTCGAGGTCGGCCCAGCCGAGGTCGTTATTCCAGGCTGGAAAGCGCGCGGTTTAGCGCCGGATGTGATCGTGGTCGACCCGCCGCGTAAAGGCTGCGATAACGCGTTGCTGGACACGATGCTTGAAATGCGCCCAGAGCGCATTGTGTATGTGTCGTGCAATGCGTCGACACTGGCGCGTGATTTGCGCGTGTTGGCGGATGGGGGCTACACGGTGAAAGAGGTGCAGCCTGTGGACATGTTCCCGCACACGGTGCATGTGGAGAGTGTTGCGGTTTTGGTGAGGGGAAATTTATAGTTGAGATGTATTGGCGGAATTAGTAAAGAGGGGCTTTCGCCCCTCTCTTTTTTTACCCAAAATGGTTGAGAGATCCACCTTGCATAAGTTTGGTGGATCGTTTTACATATTAGCTGGTATAGGTGAATATCAGCCAAATCATATTTTTTGTTTTCTACCGTCAGCAGTCATCTCCTGTAGAGTGCGTAGTGTCAATAGATTGAATATACAAATAATAGGTTGCCTAAACCATATATAGATGCTTATAAGACGAAAAGTTTACTAAATCAAATGGATAGCATATTTAAATCGCACTTTTAGATTGCAAGGACTGCCAACCAGTCGGGATTGCAACTCATAAGTGCGATTTTAATATTACAATGCCATTTTTCACCGGATACGGTCTACGAGCCTTTGAAGACAGGTATTTGTCGCGGCGCATGGTTAAACATCTATCAGCAGTAACAGCATTTATGAAATTGATTCATAGAGGAAAGTCTAAGTTCGCGAAAGCGTCAAAATGCAGCGAGATCTTTCCTGATATTAATTGTTTGTTATGGAGTCAGACAAAAAATTGCTAACCTTCTCGGCATATACATCCTTATCCGTATATCCGTAATACAACCGGTTAGCCACTTTAATGGCATCGCCGAAAAAAAACCGCTCATACAAGCTTTGCCGCCCGGCAAACGAGCTTGTACTCAGTTCCCAGGCGAGCCGGAATAAGCCGACATTCCGCTTCGCATTCAGGTTGATACCTCTCAAAAAACGGTTGATATCTCCGGCCGCTTCGGATACGAAATCTTGCTCGCTTGGAATCATAACGATGCCGCTCGCACCTAGTAGTTGCACGATTTCTATCATCTGGGGATACAGCTTCGGAAACAAGTAGTTAGCGGCATACAGCGGTCTGGAATCCGGCAGCATCGAACCCCACTGATCCAGCTGCGCGTTCGCTTCGCAAGCGACCAGTAGCCCCTTTAGCGACTCTAACGCGGCGATCACCTCCGTTGCTTTTTCAATAACCGGGGTGTACGTGCGCAAGCCTAACGACTCTATTATTAATTCAATCGTCCCGAGCAAAAATTCGGTTTTTGCAATAACGCGGCACAATACCTGATGCCCTGCATGTGTATGGAAATGGCTTTCTTCGAAAAAACGCGCCATCATCTGTGTATCGCCATACATAAATACCCGCTCATGCGGTACAAGCACATGATCCAGTACAACCAGCGTATCCATTTCCTCAAAGCGGGAGCTTAACGGATAATCGTACCGCGATGTTCCGGCAACGAAGCTTTCTCGGCAAATAAATTTGACTCCGGGCAAATTATTCGGAATGGCGAAACTGAAGGCATACGGATTTTCTCTATGAGGAGAAGGCAGCGGCGACGGGTACACCAATATTTCCTCAGCCGTAACTCCTTGTGTTGCGATCCAAAACGCGCCATTCACGATCAAGCCTTCCTTCGTCTTTTCGACAACCATCGGAGCATCCGGCAGCTCCAGTGTCTTCATCAAAGTTCTCAACCTTGCCATATGCGGAACGACGAAAGCGTGAGATAACGTAATGTCGTTTTCTCGGCAATATTCATAGTAAGCTTTCACGTTTGCGGCATACATTGGATCATACTCGGACAACAGCTCCGCCGCCGCACCGAAAGCCATCATCGTCGTATTCATATAATCCGGGGAACGGCCGAGAAACCCATGATGAACGTCGGTCCAACGTCCGATCATGATTCTTCGTTTCTTCAGGTCTGACTTCGACCGCGGAACTAGAAACGACATTCCTACCGGATCTCCTGTTGTCGGTGATTCATAAGTCATATCCTGTTGGAACGATGGCTGACCTTGTATATCGTACAATTCAGCCTGAGCAGAGATGAGCCCGGCAAACGCAGGATGGCTCGATACGGGAACGGTTACTCTGCTTCCTTGAATCCAGACGTTGGTTTTGGATGCGTCGAGTCGCTCGACATACTGCTTGCCGTCTTTTATTGGCATACAACCATCTCCTGAAAGTTTTATGTATAGTGTACGCGGCTCGGGAAATTCGGATATGGATTCCTAATGATTTTTTGACGCAGGTATCAGGGATTTTTCCTACAACTATCCACAAGCCTTCGAGATTCCAGACTCATGTTAAAAAGTCTTACAGTGACAAAATCCGATCGTTTCGAATATATAGCATAGTAGTTCTCCGCAGTTCATTCTCTTTTGGCTGGTGCAGCTGATTAACCTATTCGAGATTTGGAGAGGTGCTCCTGAATCACTTTTTCTCTGGAAGGGTTTGAATTTATGAAATTCATTCAACTAGGAGAAATATTAGAATCCCCATGATTATTATTTTTGTCATCGTTTTTTGAAGCTTGTTGGGCATATGATTTTGCCACGGTTACAGAAGACGAACTATCACATACACTTGACCACATAAATCATCGATCAAGAAAATGTTTTGGGTGGAGAACAGCTTACGAATCATTCATGAATGAGCTGTCACAGTTGGCTTGAAAATCCGTCTCACTAAAAAAGGAGGGAGCCATAAATGTCGCAGGCTAACGTACCTAATATTACTCCAGGGATCACTGTAAATCGTGATGACGCTATCAACTTACTGCTCGCGTCTATCGCACTAGAAGAACTAGGATTAAGCCACGTAATTAACGCGGAAGCGGAAAAAATCCAGTATGTTATAGGTACACTTCCTGGATTAACGACTCCTGCCACTATCAGCGATATTCTTGCTGTTAACGAAAGTGTCAGAGACATGATGAATGTGCTGACGAAGAAAGAATTTTTGTTAGATACGATGCTCTCAAGCGTACTTAATTCCGAAGTGACAATCGGAGCGACGGGGGCAACTGGGGCTACTGGAGCTACAGGTACAGGTCCGACAGGAGCCACAGGAGCGACAGGGTCAGCAGGAGCTACTGGGCCTACCGGAGCTACAGGAACAGCCGGGGTAACCGGAGCTACTGGGGTGCCGGGACCGGCAGGAACGACGGGTCCAACGGGTGCGACAGGTGCGACCGGAGCTGCGGGAGCTGTGGGTACGACGGGTACGACTGGGGTTACAGGACCCTGTCCAACTTGTCCGCCAGGGCCGACAGGTCCAACAGGAGCCACTGGCGTTGGAGCGATGGGGGCAACGGGAGCTGCAGGCGCAACGGGCGCAACGGGGCTGACGGGTGCTACCGGAGCCACTGGGGGAGTCGGTGTTACAGGTGCAACAACCCCCCTTGGATCTGCTAACTTCTTTACTCCCAATACTCTCCCCCAAGTCGTAGCGAATGGAGCCCCTCTTATTCTACAAGGAAACAATTCCGTTATAGGTACGTTAATTTCAAACACTGCCGGAACCGGGACGATTAATCTTGCTGCAAACCACACGTATTTTGTCTTTTATGCTGTACAAGGGATCCTTACAACGACATTGTCGACGGCTCTTTTTTTGGACGGTGTTATTGTGCCGGGAACGACGAGCTCTTTTTTGCTCACTACAGGGGCAGCAATTAATCGACAGTTGCAAAACCAAACCATTATTCAGACTGGAGGCACACCTTCAACGCTGCAAATCATAAACACGTCCGGAGTTTCGGCCCAGTTCTCCACTATTTCTATATCTATTTATTCACTTCAGTAATTTAGAAAGGAGTAGTGCCATATGTCACAAGCTAATTTGCCTAATATTACGCCTACAATTACACTGAGCCGGGATCAGGTTATCCCATTGCTGCTAGCTTCTATAGCCAGTGAGGAACTGGGGCTCAGTCACATTCTTAATGCCGAAGGAGAGAAAATTCAGTACGCGGTCGGTACACTGCCTGGATTAACGCCGGGGGCTACAATAAGCGACCTTCTGTTAGTAAATGATTCTGTTCAGGATACAATTCTTGCTTTAGCCAAGCAGGCTATTATGTTGGAATTCAAGTTAGACAACATCTTGCAGCAGGATGTGTCTACAGGAGCTACCGGTGCTACGGGGGCAACCGGTGCGATAGGGCCTACAGGTCCAGTTGGAACAACCGGAGGGATAGGAGCGACAGGAGCTACAGGAGCAACTGGTGCAGTCGGCACTGTTGGGGCAACAGGAGCAACTGGTGTGACAGGCACGGTGGGTGCTGCGGGTACTACTGGCGCGACGGGAATTACCGGGGCATCCGGCGCGACCGGTACTGTTGGTCCGACGGGACCAACGGGTACTTGTCCAACAAACTGTCCACCCGGACCGACAGGAGTAACAGGGGTACCAGGACCGGCAGGCTCGACAGGCTCTACAGGTGTTGCTGGCACTGCTGGTACTACTGGCGCTACAGGCTCGACAGGCGCAGTGGGAGCAACAGGAGCAACAGCCCCTGTAATTACGAATTTCCTAAGTGCTTTTTCAACGGGGCTATCTGTAACTGGTTCTAATGCACCTATACCAATTAACACGATCAGACTACAACAAGGGTCATTGATTTCACTTGTTCCAGGCAGCAATTCAATAAATTTAACTGTTGGACACACCTATTATTTTGCAGTTACATTTGCATTTACCACGGTTGTTAATCTTGAAGCTAGCGCTATTGCAACTATTAATTCTGCGTTGCTCCTTAGATTTTTTGCGGCTGGGGCGACGGGAGATACTACGGGTGCGGGAGGTAGCGCTATCATAAATGCTACTTTTCCTACAACCTTGGCATTTTCAACGAATACTGGTTCAATCGGATCGATTAACGCTATAAATGTCTCTGTCATTGCCTTAAGTTGAGCTGACAAATACGACGCTTAAGAGATTGGAGTGATCATGGTGTCACAAGCGAATATTCCCAACATCACGCCAACGATAACAATTGGCTTAGATGACGCATTAAATTTGTTGTTAATATCTGTTGCCCTTGAAGAGCTAGGGTTAAGTCATATTATTAATGCGGAAGCCGAAAAGATTCAATATGCGCTTGGAACCCTTCCAGGACTAACTCCGCCTGCATCTGTTAGTGATCTGCTGAATATTAACAGCAGTGTAAGGGATACGATCGTGCAAGCTGTAAAATATGAAATGCTGTTATCCGATAAATTAATCTCCGTTATAAACACACCGTTAAAGGGACCTACCGGGGCAACTGGGGCTGGCGGGGCAGCCGGCACGACCGGTCCTGCTGGAGCGACAGGGCCGAGTGGAGCAACCGGCATCTCAGGGAGTACTGGGGCTAATGGCGCGGCAGGTGTGACAGGCGTAACAGGTGCGACAGGTTCTGCTGGAGCTACGGGTAGTCCAGGGAGCACGGGAGCTGCTGGCAGCACGGGAGCTACGGGAGCTACTGGTGCAATTGGAGCAACAGGAGTCTGTCCGTGTGTAACTGGACCTACAGGTGCCACTGGAGCAAGTATTGCTGGAGCAACCGGAGCAACAGGGGCTACAGGAACAGCTGGAGCTACGGGAGCAACAGGCGCAACAGGTGCAACAGGGGCTACGGGAGTAACAGGCGTGCAGGAAGTTGTGAATAATTTATATTCGGATAGTATTTTCGGACTTGGTCCATTTCCAGCAGGCACTGCACTTACATTTCCAAATAACGTTGCGGTTAATGGTACCGCGATATCTCATGTACCAGGCTCAACGGATTTCTTTCTCGCACCTAATCAAACCTACTACATCGACTATCATGCGAAACCATTTTTATTTACTTCGCAACTTTACACTGGGAATCTGGCATTACAGTTGAATGGAGTTACGATTCCTGGCTCGGATACAACGGATACGTCATCGTCTGTGTCCGCTGAAGCGGATAGTGTGTTGGTATCGACCACAATCATCAACACACCTGGCGGGGGTCCAAGTATACTAACCGTAATAAATAACTCTGCTATAGCTCAAGCGTACGATAGCTATGGCATAAGTATTATTAAACTCGCATAAGACCGCAAGGAAAGGAGGAGGATCTGAACAATGAGCAGTAGTGCAGACTTTTCTTGCTCGGGAGGATGCGGAGCCATCTCTGCCAATGGATCGCCAGCTATCTTGTCTACGGTTGTTCAAAACGGCTCTTCTATTCAATTGCAAGGATTGTCTAACATTTTGCTGACCCCATGCAAAGCTTATTTGGCTGAATATAACGTTCAGTTTAGTACGCCAACTGCGGGGTTTGTTTTATCATCTCAGTTAACTCTTAACGGCACGCTCGTCCCCGGATCGCAAACCCTTTCCTTCCCCTCGACAATCCCTCCGGGATTAACTGCGCCGGTTTCAAGCGTATCGGGAGGAGTTGTATTTAATACGCCACCAGCACCGAATCCAAGTGTTTTGCAGCTTACCGGCTTTCCCCCTTCCGGTGTGGCGGGATCAAATTTTAACAACGTTAACCTCAGGATCGTGGAAGTCAGTCCTTCTGGGAATTCCGCAACTAACAATAATGCTGGAATCTACGGATTCGGGTATACAGATGTCGGCTCTCAAGAGCCATTTCATTTCCTAGAGGCAAAACCGGTTAACGGTACTGGCATCATTCTTTTGCCAAGCGAGCGAACGTCTATTTCGTTAGCGCCCAATGCCACCTATTTTGCTTCCTATAATTTCGTTGCTGTCCCCGGAATCACAGGGATATCTGTTAGCATGGTATTAACCTTGAATAACGATGTTTTGGTGCAAAGTTATTCGGTGGCCCCAGCACTTGCAAACGAATTATCCATGTATACTAGCGCAGCGGGTTCAGCCGTCTTTAATACAGGGTCAGAACCTAGTCAAATTCTGCGATTGGTCAATAATACAAATAGAACCACAAAGTTTTATTCAGCCGTTATAAACATGATGCAAATTGGATGATGAACCATATTTTCCCGTTTGTAAGTAGTGACAACAATAAGGGGCTGTCCCAAAAGTAGATGTACTACTTAAAGGGTACGCTCCCTTTTCATACTTAATGAGCGACTGATCTGGTTTCTGACTGCTGAAACTGACGGTTTAGCTTATTAGGTTGTTGTTCCTCATCGCAAAAGAGCCTTGCGCGGCTTATACTGGGCAACCGTATAGGTGGAAGCAAGCCCATGCTCCTTCATAATACGGTCTATTCTTCTGGGAAATTTCAACGATAGGTTCCGTGGCATCGTCATCCTGCTGTTTTTGTTTTACTTCATACATAAAAGATACTCTTGGAAATTTGCAGGACGTCGTACATTGCTGATATTGTTTGATCCATCGATCTAAGGTAGATGCACTTCGTTCATATTCGTCTATAATAGCTGCTTTCTTTTTGCCATTCTCATGCAATTGTAATTGATGAGCCGTCGTTCACAAAGCTTGTTGAAGAAGAGCTTGATTATGATTAAGGAAACGACTGATGTAGTTGTTATTTGTTTGGTAGTTCGATAGCCTGTATACTAGGAGGTGAGTACGGTACATCTCAAACGGTATTAGTTTCTACCGTCAGCATTCCTCCCATGTGGAGAGTGTGGCGGTGCTGGTTAAGGATGTGTAACCCGTGCTCTACGGAAAGTAGATACCCAACCGTCATAAGTTCATCATTAAACGAGGTATTGTTTAAAAAAGAAAGCCTGACAGTCTAACAGACTGACAGTCGCAAATACGGGTAGTAGGTTTTGAGAACATAGGAGGATTCATGTCCTGGAGCAAATTAAAGCAACAACTGGAGAGTTTTCTCTGTCCTGCGTTAGTTGGAAAGGTCGAATACCGGGCAAGTGCTTACCGTTATTTACCTGATAAATCAGGAATTTGTTATATTGCCGTAGATAAAAAGAACGTACTCAATATGAATGACACAACTAGCTCAATCAGATGGTATCAGACGGAGCAGGAAATTAAGAATGATTCAGACATCCAAATCCCTATCAACCATGAAGAAATTGAAGCGGTCAGAATAGATACTAAGGGGACTGTTCCGGAAGATCGTCTAAAAGTAATTGCAAGAAGTAGAAAAATATCGGAACATGCAAAGGAACTTTTGTCAGCACAGGCATCACTAAGTAAATCAAATTTTATCGTTGTAGCTACTACGTTTTTATCTATTTCTATAGAGGAAAGCTTAGAGAGCAATGATATTTTATTGAATATTTTAGCTCTAGTGGACAGACGAGTTGGAAAAAAGCGAATTTTAAACATGACCGAGAAAATGAAGTTAAAGCATCCCATTGTGCAATATTTTTATGAACTACGGCGTAGCACATTATGAAAACGGGTACCCATAATCTAGACACTTCAAAAAAGTGCGGGCTATGGGTACCTTTTTGTATAATAGAGAAAGCAATGGAAACATGACATGAGTAATGGATTTATGGATTTGATGGTTATCCCTTTAAAGGAAAACATGCACATGAAAGAAGTGATATACGATGGATTTAGAAACGATCATGCAAGAGCTCGAAGCGCTCGGTAAGGAACGAACCAAAAAAATATATATGTCCAATGGCGCTCAAGAGCCTCTTTTTGGCGTGGCTACAGGCCAAATGAAGCCGCTTGCGAGAAAGATCAAAATAGATCAATCCTTGGCTGAGCAGCTTTACGCCACTGGGAACTACGACGCCATGTACTTTGCAGGTGTGATTGCAGACCCCAAAGCAATGACCAAGGCGGATTTTGACCGTTGGATGGATACGGCTTATTTTTATATGCTGTCCGATTATGTAGTTGCAGTAACTTTAGCTGAAGCAGATATTGCACAAGAAGTTGCGGATGACTGGATCACAAGCGGCGAGGAATTGAGAATGTCGGCAGGCTGGAGCTGTTATTGTTGGCTGTTGGGCAATCGCCCAGATCATGAATTTTCCGAAAGCAAAATGTCTAATCTGCTTGAAATGGTGAAAACAACGATTCACGATTCTCCTGAACGAACGAAATACGCGATGAATAATTTTATATATACGGTGGCAACTTCCTATTCGCCACTCCACGATCAGGCGGTCGAAATCGCAAAGACGGTAGGCCCGGTCGAAGTTCAGAAAGATAAGGCAAAGAGCAAATTCTTAAATGCTTCCGATAATATTCAAAAGGCAGTAGATAAAGGACAACTTGGCTTCAAACGGAAACATGTAAGGTGTTAATCCTGTAGCCCTTTCTTAATGGAGAGGGCTTTTTTTATTTTCATCCTGGGGGCAGGTAGGTTAAAGTCCGTTTCAACCCTGTTTTGGTACTCATACCATAAATAAAAACAGGGGAGGAAACGAAGTATGCCTAATAACGATTTGCTTTGTAAGCGGTTCTCAAAAATAATTGGGGGGCAACCCGGCTTTGCTGGCGGAAAGTGCGTCTCGACAATCAATCGAAGTCAAATAAGAGCAACTATTTTGGGCAAAAGATTTCAAGTCACGTCATCTTTCTCGTTTGAATCCTTAAATGAAAAAACGGGCAGGGCGCTGTGTCTAGGCAGAGCAGCATTCCTAGAAAAAGAAGTGAATTTGTTCATTACGGCCATTCGGAAACAAGGCATTAAAGTGTCGTCTATTCATAGCGAATGGCTGTTCGATTGTCCACGTTTGATTTATGTCAATATTGAGGCCGTTGATAAACCGCTTAGGTTCGCACGTAAAGTCAGGTTAGCGTTAGATGGCATTCATGAATAAGCACATATAGAAGGAGTTGGATTTAGGAAGCTCCTCCATCAAGTTGGTAGAGCAGGCACGTATGTATGTCTGCTCTTTTCACTTATTTTTTCACATACAGTGGAAGGATTCTCTCTCCTTTTTGCAGAGCAGCTTGTTAGGATTCAAAAAAAGTAAGAACAGATAGTTAGGCCACAACGAGTGCTTTGGCATACTGCTTGCCTGCCGAGAGAAGGTTGCCGCTCAGTTCAGGATTACTGACAGTTCGTGCAAGAACAAGCGAGCCGACCATGGAACTCATTAGGGAGCTCCCTTTGGACGTGTCGATTTCCGCCAGATTAGAGATAAAAGCAATCATCCGTTCCAGTTCAAGGGTGAACACCTGCCGAATTTCTTCCGAAGCACGGGATAACTCGCCAGAAAGGGCGGGAATAATGCAGCCCATCTCCGTGTTGTCGCGGTGATACGTACTTAAATAATAATCAATGACCGTATTGATCTTGGGGTTCTGTTTCTCTTGGTCAGCGGCTTGCTGTAAAAGGGCGATGGTATCACTGATGGCATACCGACAGGCTTCGGCGACGAGCTGTTCTTTGTTGTCAAAATGTGAATAAAACCCGCCATGAGTCAATCCGGCCCCCTTCATAATGAACGGAACACTTACATCGTGGATACCATGGGTACGAAAAGCCTTGGCAGCACTTTCAACGATCTTATTCCGCACTTTCATCTTATGTCCTTTGGGATACGGTATTGTAATCACTCCACAGCTTTATGATTGTATTTTCAAAATATTATAAGCGTCATAATAAGACGTGTCAATTTAGCGATCGGGTAGCTGTTAGTTCAAGAAAGGCTGAACACGGTTGTTGACGCTTTTAAAATATGATGGTTATAATATATTATGATCATCATATTTTAAAATAGCTTCAATCGGAGGTATCAGAATATGAGTAAGCTTGAATCCGTAGAAACGTTGGTCATTGGATCAGGTCCGGGGGGCTATGTGGCGGCGCTGCGATCTGCACAGCTTGGTATGAAGACGGCAATTGTCGAACGTAGTCAGCTTGGCGGAGTCTGCACGCATGTGGGCTGCATTCCATCCAAAGCATTAATTGCTGAATCGCATCGCTATGATTTGCTCAAAGAGTTCAATCATGCAGATGCGGCAGCGTCATTTAAGGATGCTCAGCATTTCAAGCAAGCAATTGTGAACAAGCAGGCAGGCGGAGTTCATTATTTATTAAAAACTGCCGGCGTGAGCATTGTGGAAGGGGAGGCTAGTTTGGTTGATGAACATACCGCTGTTATCAATCAATCTGGACAGGAGCAGACCATTTCATTTAAGTACGCCATACTGGCAACGGGATCTCGTCCGATTGAGCTGCAAGCATTTCCGGTTGGAGGACGTATTTTGTCTTCTACAGAAGCTCTGTCGCTTCCTCAGGTTCCGACCAGTCTGATCGTTGTAGGTGGTGGATATATTGGTGTTGAACTGGGACAAATGTATGCCAAGTTTGGAACAAAGGTAACGATTCTAGAGGGGGGAGAGCAGGTGCTGCCTGGATTCGAGGCGGATCTTACGGCCCCTGTTGTCCGACAGTTGAAAGCAGATGGCATTCACATGATAAGCGGGGCTACAGCTGAAAAAGTGGTACAGAACGCGGATGCCATTACACTGCACTATTCGAAAAATCAGGAGCAGCATCATGTTACAGCCGAGTATGTGTTAGTCACGATCGGTAGAAAACCGAATACAGACGGCAAGTTAGGATTGGAACGCATTGGCTTGCCAGTAACGAGCAGGGGATTAATCGAGACGGACGAACAGTGCAGAACGGCAATCCCGCATATTTTAGCCATTGGCGATATTACGGCTGGCCCAACCCTCGCTCACAAGGCGTCCTATGAAGCCAGAATTGCGGCAGAAGCTATTATCGGCCTTACCTCTGTGGTTGATTATAGAGCCATTCCGCTCGTCGTTTTTTCTCATCCAGAGCTGGCTAGTGTCGGCTTAAGTGAAACGGAAGCAAGGGCACAAGCGATCCCGATTATGATTGGCAAAGCAGCTTTCGCGATTAACGGAAGAGCATTGGCATTGAGGGAAACCGAAGGATTCGTCAAGATTGTAGCAAACCCGACCACAGGCATTGTGATTGGTGCACAAATCGTAGGTGTGGAGGCATCAACACTCATATCAGAGCTTGCGCTTGCGATCGAGATGGGTGCGACCGTGGAGGATTTGGCTATGACGATTCATCCTCATCCTACATTGGGAGAAGTGATCATGGAGGCTGCGGAAAACGCGGTCAGAAAAATGATGCTGAAAAGTAAAAAAGAGCAGCAGGATTAACCTTACATTGGGGATCGTAATAGGAGGGATTGAAGGATGAAGATCAAAGTAGGCATTTATATCGGGATTGCAATTGCAATGATCGTTGGAGGTTCGTTACTTGTTGTGAAAGGAAAGGATGCTGTCAGTCAGGCTGAGAGCAGGAAACAAGGCGTGCTTGAGGCGGAGCAAAAGACCGTATTTTATCAGAAGAGTCCCGGGGCGATTGTTGAGGTTGGTGTGGCTGTAGGCGATTCTATAAAAAAAGGAGAGGTGCTATTCAAGGTTAAGTCAGCTACAGCAGGAGACATAGATGTATTCGCACCGGATGATGGCGTGATCAACAGGATGATTGTAAAGCCGGGAGATCAAGTACAGCAAGGGGTGCCGCTCGTAATTTTGCAAAAAAATAATTATTATACAGATCTCTACATACAGGAAAGTGAAATCCAAAAGCTTGGGGTTAATCAAAACATTACTGTTCATTTCCCCTATTTGGATCACCCAACGCAGGTGATGGGTGTTATTGCTTCCATCTCAGCGGCCCCTCAATTTGCAAACTTGCGTATGACACGTGAAAAAGGGCAAGCCGATTTAAGTATGTTTCTTGTCCGAATACGTATGAATTCGAATGCTGATTTGCTTCCGGGTATGACAGCGGAGGTGAAACTTGATGAAGTCACTGATTGATGAGTGGAAGTATGTAGCGGGCAGTAAGTATGTTCGCCTGATTTTTATCGGCCCGCTTGTCGCGGCCCTATTTTTTGGCTTCATGTTTTCGCAGAACCAAATCAGCGAATCGCCTGTTGTTGTCATTGATGAGGATCACAGCTCGTATTCACGGCAACTGATCTCTAAAATAAACGCGTCCCCACATATGAGCGTCACAAATGTGCACGCTAGCCGCCTGAACCCAGAAATATTACTCGCCAATGAGCAGGCTGTAGCGGTCATCATGCTCCCCAAACAGTTGGAGCTACGTCAGCAGCAGGGGATAACAACGAATCTCGGCATCTTAATGGATAACACGATGCCCTCAGGGCTAACCGGCATCCGGACCGCGATTCAGGAAGTTATCCTAACGGAAAATATGACCCTTTCTATGATCCGTCTGACCCAAAAAGGGATGGATGCCGAAACATCACAGGGACTTGTTGCTCCGTTGTCCCTTCAGCAGCGGATGCTATTTAATCCGACCACAAGTTATGTAGACTTTATGGTACTTGGATTTGTGAATATCGTGGTGCTGATGATTACAACAAGCGCAGCAGGCTCGATTGGACCTCGCTTGCGTCAGGAAGGAAAGCTTTTTGCAAACGGAAAGTCGCCTTTGCAGCTCTGGATTCGTAGTGTACCGTACGCTGTCTTGACCACTCTTTCGCTACTCCTGTGCTATGGATTATTAAAGCAGGTGGGGGGAATGAGGTTTGAAGCGGAGCCTTATCTGTTTATTATTCCACTGCTTGTTTATGCCTTTGCCTTGTCACTTATGGGTCTATTGATCGGTTATTCAGCCACAGACGTGTCCAAAGTCAATTTACGAACTAGTTTCGTATTGTATCCGTCGTTTCTTGCGACTGGCATTCAACTGACCCCACTTGCATTTCCAGAGTTTTTTCAAATTTCCGCATGGGCACTACCGATGAATTGGCTTAACCGCCTCATACGCGGGATGGCTTTTCGGGAAGGGGAGCTAAGTGCCTACAGTCAGGAGTTGGGGGCGTTGCTGATCATTATTGGTGTTGTGTCCTTATTAATGGGATTACTGGTGCTACGGGAAGCAGGGAAGGTTTATCCTAGTCGGGAACAGCATGTGAATCTGGGCGTTCTGCCGAGCAGCAGTTAGTTACATGTAGGTTCGGTTGCGTAGTTGGTCAGAAATGACTATGCGCTTAGATGTATCCGCGAAAATAGTAAAAAGGGGCGCTTCCGCCCCTCTATGTGCTTGTTATGACTTACGATTCAACCACTCCGAGCGAATCGTTCCTAAGTGCCAGACGTCTTCGTATGTACCCCATTTTAAAACTTCATGCCGTGCTAATCCCTCAACAATCAAGCCTGACTTCTCCATAACTCGTTTAGAGCCGATGTTAGTAGCCATGCATTTTCCATGTATTCGTTCAAGACCTAAGTTCTTAAAACCGAACTCAACCAAAGCTTGGCAGGCTTCTGTAGCCAAACCTGTATTCCAATAATCGGGATGAATAAAATATCCGAGTTCACCGTTGTTGTGCTCTTTGGAGACACGGACTAGTCCACAATTGCCCATCGCCTTGATGCTCATCAAAAACAGCTTCAACAAGGTTTGGAACGCATTAAGGATAGGATGAACGATATTGACAGAGCCACAGATGCTATCCAAAGTCCACGTACACAGTGGTAGTTATAAGCGGATATAGGTGAACTTGTTCCGTTTATCATATGTTAATATTGCTCCGTCGTGATGTTGTCTGTTCTACGCAAACCCCAAACATGGAGTGATGCTCACTACGTGTGAGGAGAGAATAACATTAGATGTGACGGTATCAAACCCCTTCCAATTTGGCGGAAGGGGTTTTGCTAATATGTATGGCAATTAACATAGAATTCGGCGGATTGGATGAATGTTAAGGATTATATTGGACTTGGGTGGAACACGTTGATTCATATTTTTTAATCTCATCCAGTTTTACATTGATAATATTGAAAGCGTTTGTCGTCACTGTTTACTTACCGCGTGCGGAGAGCTGAGGGTTGCTATTGAGGAGTGGTGTTTAAAGTTTAAATAAAAAGGCTAGCGTTGAATTGATCCTAAAATCGTACGCCATTTGATACTTTCCTTTATGAGAGTTGTTGAGAAACGAATATAATACAAAAGCAGGAAGATGTTTGGTGTAGTCGAATTTCTAATGAAGTATATGTAGTGCTATTAAAAAGTAGTGAACAGTACCAAACAATATTGATGTAGAGGAGTTTTAAGTGGGTGTTACCAGCTAGTGAACTTTTTGAAATTCGCGAGGCGTTAAGGCAATTCATCGAGAACAATAATATACTTCCAGAGATGCTGGTTGTAGATAAAAAATTAAGAGATATAGAACAGAAACTGGTCAATTGGCTAGAGCCGATTACACCTAGTGATAGACGAGTATTTTTACATTTATTTAAGCATTTCCAGTATTTTGACCGCCTGACTATTATAGATTGGTTTGAACGATCTTATCGAGATTATGTGTCGTTAATATCACCGACCAATGATTCTATATTTGTACCAGTATGTTCTTTTGGAGGTATTATGAATGGGGCAATAAGCTTGTTTGATTGTATGAATGAAGCGGATGTAAATATTTCAAAAAATATTATGGCTGTTCAACCTAGAGACTTTTATGATGAAAATGTATTAACGAAAGTACAAAATATTGTGCTTGTAGACGATATAGTGGGCAGTGGGGATACGCTAATTGACTTTATGGAAAGAACACAAATGACGTGCCCTGACTTTTTCCAAGGAAGACAAATTTATATTTTACCCATACTTTGTCTTGAGAAGGGAGTCGTCAATGTGTTGAAATATGCGGAGGAGTCAGGTCTTAGCATAAAATTTCTTGATCACTCCGTTGCCAATAAGGTGTTTTCTGATCCTGTGATCTATCCTGACTTAGGACATGCAAAAGAAGCAAAGAAAATATTAAAGCCTTATGAAGAAAGGGTTGCGTCACAATCTGTGTACACATGGGGATACAAACGTTCGGAAACATTAGCGGCATTTTATTTCAATACACCTAATAATACGCTCTCAACTTTTCATGAGAAAAATGAAGTGCTACCTTGGAATCCTGTTTTTCCAAGAAAGAAAAATGGAGATAGTTTAGATGTTAAAGAATCAAGTACTTTACATGAAATTAAAAGAAGAAAAGAAGAGAGACGCGATATGAGGTACCAACTAGCAAAAAGTGTGGAAGAAGAAAGAAGGAAAAGGGAATTGAATGACTAATCATGAGGTGGATTTTCATAAAATATTAATATTAATCTACTTAAATAATCATGAATTTGTTCTTGATATCAATGATTTATTAGAACTAGTTGGTATGAACTATAATCTTGTCAGGCAATCCATCTCAGAATTAATCAGAGAAGGGTTTATAAATCGTAATCAAGATGTTAGAGCCTATCGTTTAACTTCGCTTGGTAAAAAGTTTCTCAGTGATAAATATCTCGACAATATTTTATTGGAAGATCTAAAATCAACCGTCGATGGTCCAGATCCGACAAGATTGTTCCATATTTTTGTACCAAAAAACTTTAAAAAGAGATTGAAATAGTGTTACTATTATTTATGAGAGATCTTCTAGATTAGAATAACGAGTCGTTATTCGATGATAGTAAGGGGACTTTTTGCTCGGGGAAGAAAATCTCCGCCGCTCCGCTTGCTACAATCTTCTCCCCCGAACAATAAGAAAAGCACTTATTGTTCTTTCTAATTAAAGTGTGTGTGCTAGGCCATAAAATGGGTAGAAGGTCTCTCATTACTTAAGAGTATATTTATGAGGTACAGATGAGCAATTCACTCAATTACTTGATTTTGTTAGAAGAACAGATGGTGCAAGAACAATATCCAACAGATGATATCCAGTTGGTAAAGTTATATGCACAAAGACTTATTTCCAATTCCGTGGCTGTTATTTTTGATTTTGATCATTTATGTTATTTGCTTGAATGCTCACCAGAAGATATGCGGTCTTATATGTATAACAAGGAGTATAATTATCATTCTTTTGAAATACCTAAAAAAAGTGGAGGCACAAGGCAGCTTGAAGCTCCATCATACCCCTTAAAGATGATTCAAAGATGGATATTGGATCACATTACATGTCAGGTTCCAATTTCCTCACATGCTTTTGGCTTTAGGAAAAAGCGATCTATCCTTGATAATGCTAAAATCCATGAAGGACAAGAGTGTATCGTTAATATAGATATCGCCAATTTTTTTCCCAGTATTAAAGGCATACAGATTTATAAACTGTATCGATACTTAGGTTATACCAAGCAAGTGGCCTCTATTTTAACAACTTTGTGTACTAAAGATGACTGTTTACCGCAAGGTGCCCCAACAAGCCCGTACTTATCCAATATTGTATGCAAAAAACTAGATAAACGTATCAGTGGGCTTGCAAATGCTATAGGAGCTAAGTACAGTCGATATGCTGATGATATAACGTTATCAGGTTCTTCATCCATCACAAATTATATAGGAACTTTAAAAAAGATCTTAACGGATGAAGGATTTATAATCAATTATAAAAAATTAAGAATACAATTCAACAATCAAAAGCAAATGGTGACAGGTCTTGTTGTAAATCAAAAAGTTAATGTTCCAAATGAAATGATTCGGTCATTACGACAAGAAATTTATTATTGCAAAAAGTATGGAGTAAACGGTCATATGAGACAAAGAAATATTAGAAATTCTAACTATAAAGAGCATCTTTATGGAAAGGCGTATTTTATTAAAATGATAAATCCAGATTTAGGCCTAGATATGATTCGTCAATTGGATCAAATACTGTGGGAATACTAATTAGCATAGATCTGGCGATAGAATGCATCCGACTGATCAATGGCAAATGTCTTGATGGGGAGAGTGAGATGCCAGTACTATAGATACTGGGCTATCTGGGCTATATGACGTGAACTAGCGCAGGATAGCCCTTATGTAATTCGTTGAAGGGTATATTACTGGTACCTTCTAGCGTAGAAAAATTCTACAATCGGCAATAGGATCACAGATAAGCCAAGTAACGCTAATAGAAACATATTAACTGTGCCATTTATGTATGTATCCAACCCTACTGCCCCAAGAATGAAAATAGTGAGCAGCAAGTAGCTAAGTTTAGAGCTTTTTTCGGTGATACGCTGTCCTAGTTCCTCTTCTTGTAAAATTCCGTCTTTTTCTTGCTTAGACCCCCAAGTGATCGAAGATAAGAATATGGATAATATGGCGGCGATAGAGAACACTTCATTAAATCCAATCTCATTTCCAGTGAGTCCTCTGTAAATGGCATATCCGATTACAATTAGCGTAGCTGTTCCCATGATGATGGAACCGACTTTTCGTCTGCTCATGATTTATCATCACCTTCCGGCAAAAATAGTTGATCAACAGTCACTCCTAAGTGCTTGGCAATATCAAAAGCTAATTGCAGACTGGGGTCGTATTTTTTATTTTCAATAGCATTAATGGTTTGACGACTCACATTGCACAGTTCAGCCAATTTTCCTTGCGAGATCCCTTTTTTCTCGCGAAATGGTTTAATCAGATTATTCATGGAACAAAGCACAATCCTTTCGAGTGTAAAACATGTTTTACATCTTGAATATATAAAATTTATGATTACGTGTCAAATATGTTTTACACCTAATGAGCCTAAATTATAATACGCATATGAAATTTAATGTTTAATTTTTCCATGCCCAGTGTTAATTTGAAATCATAGAGATGCAAACAAAGGAGCATACACCCTATCATGTGGATTACTCTGTAAAGACTACCAAATTAAAAGGATGCCTGTAATAGTGATGACACTATTTTATTCGGCGTGCTTTTCTTTAATCTTACAGGGAGTGCAGGGAAGGGTATATCATAAGCCCATTCTGCGGATACCTGTTGGTATCCGTTTTTGTGTTATGGGAAGTCGCATCTCTAGTGATTCTCACCTGCTTGTCCTCCCAACCGATAATGGAGGAATTTGATGATGAAATCGAAATTAATTTTGATTGAGGGATTGCCGGGATCAGGGAAGACAACGACCGCTCAGCTCGTGCATGATATTCTTACAGAAATGAACATGACATCTCAGCTTTTTGTAGAGGGGAATCCGGAGCATCCTGCTGATTATGAGGGAGTAGCTTCTTTTAAGAAACATGAATTCGATGAATTAGTACGAAATAATGAAAAATATCGAGATTTGTTATGTGATCGTGTGATTAAACAAGACAATCATTACTTCCTGGAATATGGAAAAATAATAAATGAATCCGGATCAATGTTCCCAGATGAATTACTGTGGGAAGTGGCCAAACATGATGTTTATGAATTGCCGTTACATCAAAATAGAGAAATGATAATAATTAAGTGGAAGAGGTT
Source organism: Paenibacillus sp. 481 (assembly GCF_021223605.1). Lineage (NCBI taxonomy): Bacteria > Bacillati > Bacillota > Bacilli > Caryophanales > Paenibacillaceae > Paenibacillus > Paenibacillus sp. 481. The sequence goes on along the minus strand of NZ_CP075175.1, from coordinate 1,478,311 downwards.
CGCAGAGCGTGCTCTGAATAGTTCAGACACGTTTGTGTTCGAGTGTTGTTTCATTCAAAACCCTGTCACCGTGGGGATGATTAAATATGGCGCAAACAAAGGAGACGTTATAGGCTATGTTACGGAACTGGAAACGATTGTGAAGCAGCTTAATCCACTGTTGATTTACGTAGAGCAGGGCGATCTCGCTCATTCTTTTAAAAAGGCTGTTCAGGAAAGAACTGAAGATTGGTCAAAGGGATTTATTGAATATTACACAAACCAAGGCTACGGAAAAAAGCACGGCTATAAAGGGTTAGAGGGAACTTTGCAAGTTCTTAAGGCAAGAAAGCATGTGGAAGATGAAATATTTAACGGCCTAACGATAGCCAAGAAAAAAGTGGACAACTCTTCCTTTCATTTAGCCGAGTATAAGCAAGTGTTGGCGGGGTGTTTGTTGGATTCTGTGTTTAGGTGAGAATAAGTAGGGCTTGATCAAAGAATCGTATGTCTAATCATACTCCCATCGAATAAGGTTGGTGAAACCTATGGAAATCAAATACGTGACGAATCCTAGGCTTACAGCAGAGCAGGTGTTGCACATCTATGAACAATCAGGTTTGCGCCGTCCAACTGAAATACACCGTATTCAATCCATGCTTGAGAATGCTAACGTTATGATTTCTGCTTGGCACGAGGATAAGCTAGTTGGCTTTTTACGGGCTATGACGGATTTCACCTTTGACTGTTATGTAAATGATTTGGCAGTGCATACGGAGTACCAAAAACATGGGATAGGTAAAGAGTTAGTCAATCGTCTTCATGAGCAATTAGAAGATAACGTGCTGATCTTCCTTATTTCTACTGAAGATGCGAAGAGTTTTTACTCAAATTTAAATTTTAAAAGTGATTTCGCAAGATTTGGGGAGCCGATGTGTAAGGTTGCTGGGGGACAGTCATGCTAGGATTACCTAAAGGTGAAGTGTTTCTTGTTCCTTGGACAGAGGAATGGAAAACGGAATTTTTATTAGAGAAAAAGAGAATCGACACAGAAATTGGGGAGCTAATTGTCGCTGTCCACCACATCGGCAGCACCGCCGTGAGACATTTAAGTGCAAAGCCAATTATTGATATTGCAATTGAGCTAACAGATTTTCAACAAGGATACGAATGTGTGCAAGGATTGGAGAGCCTAGGGTACTCCTACAAGGGAATAAACATCTTACCGGATAGGCATTATTTCAGTAAAGGTGAACCGAGAACGCATCAAATTCATATGTACCGAACAGGAAGTCCTTATTTATTAAGGCAACTTGCGTTTAGAGATTATTTAATTCAGCATGAATCCGCACTTCAGGCATATCAAGCGTTGAAGGAAAGGCTATCGCAAGCACATAACAAAGATAAATTGGCCTACGCGGATTTAAAGACCGATTTCGTGAATTCTATTTTAAAGAAGATAGGGTTCGATAATATATGAAAATGATTAAATAGGATTAATCATTCCTTCTAAAGTGTAATATACTAGACACATACTTTGAAGTTCGGTGAAAACATCGGCGCGACAGGCATATTAAGTAACCACTGGACTTTTGGAAAAGAGGGATTAGGATGCCGCTTGAGACGTTTAAAGCAACTGCGCACTTACAAGATGGAATGGTCGTAAAGGCGAAGTCTAGACATTTTGAAATTACGATCGACGAACCGAAATCACTAGGTGGCACGGATACGGGGATGAATCCAGTTGAGTTGATGCTGTGTGCGCTGGGAGCCTGCCAATCTATTGTGGCTAGGGTGTATGCCCCGAAGTTCAACATTAAGTTAGAACAATTCTGGGTTGAGGTGGAAGGAGACCTTGATACAGACGGATTTATGAACAAATCGGATGTTCGGCGTGGCTATTCGGAAGTGAGATATAACATCCATGTCAAGACTGATGCTTCGTTGGAGCAGGTGGAGAAGTTCGTGGAATTTATAGAGCGCACCTGCCCAGTTGGGGATACGATTCATAATCCTGTGTCTCTTGTGCTTAACAAAATCATTTTGGAATAATTACGCTAGCGATATTCGGCATTAGAACGATGATTCGTTACGATATGAGTAGTAAAGAGGGGCCGAGAATTAGAACTGAGCCCCTCTTTTTGCTGTGCAGCCTTACAATCCCTACATGTTCTACCCTTGAACAGAGTCCTTCACCCGATACCAATACTTATAAACCTCCGCATAACCGAGTTTCGAATATAGTCGTAACGCAGGCTCATTATTCGCTACAACTGCTAAGTAACTGTACCTCGCGCCGTTTTCTTTGCCCCATTTTAACAAATTCAAAATCATCTGCTCCCCGAATCCTTGATTTCTATAGCTCGTATCCGTCACGACATCATACAGCCCTATGTATTCTCTCTCGATAACGCCGAGCCCGCAAGCAACGACTTGTCCTTCCCTATACAACGATATAAAGCCCTTTTTCGTGTGAATGTTGGAGAGCATTCGCTCCATAGTGCGCTTATATTTGTCATCAATATGGTTGAGTCTACAAAAATCCGCTAACCACTCCGCATTCACATGTTCATCTATGTGGACGGCGTGTAGTTGGGGTTCGTTGATCGTTTCCAAGTTTAAGGTTTGGACACTTGTCGTATCGATTAAGGAGTAGCCCTGTTCTTCCAAGACTTCATCGATATGTGGCGGTTGAACAAAGGGTGTGATTTTGTATGTGGGACGCAAGTTGTTGTCAAAATAGAGTTGCTCGCAATGTTGGATTTTAAGGTTTAAGTCGATAGTTGAGTGGGTCGAATCATGGATAGGGTTAATCGAGTTGGCGCGTTTGGTGTAGCCATCGGCAAAGCGCAATATCCAGCCGTCGTACAGTAAAGTGGATAGGGGCGGCCAGTTGTTCAGGGATAGTTCTTCGATAAATTGATATTTCATACGTATAGGTGACCTCCTTGTTAGTATTGAGTAATAATAAGTTAATATGAATAAAAATACAACAAAAGAGATCTTTAAGCTGTTCATGTTTCCCATATGAGGAGTATAATTGTGGTAATCAAACGCATGGAATTGGAAAGTCGGCACAAGCGAAGAACATGAACACGGACGGTGACGAAATGAACGTAGAAGCTATTTTTGCACAGTTTCCTAGCTTACAGTCAGCTAATTTGACTTTGAAAAAGATCGAGGTTCACCATCTTGATGCAGTGTTTGACATCTACAGCAATGACAGCGTATTTAAATACTGCGGCATTATCCCTAAACATAATAAAGAGACGGTCAGGAACATGATTGGCCATTTTGAAAGAGATTACAATAAAAGATTGCGGGTCAAGTGGGGGATATTCGCCAATGCTGAACCCGAGCGGCTGTGTGGAATTATTGAAGCTTTCGACTTTAATCAAAAAGTAAACGTAGTGACGATTGGCTACTTTTTGGCGGAATCGTATTGGGGACGAGGTATCGCTACTGAGGCGGTGAGCCTAGTGCTTCGTTTTTTGCTTACGGAAGTTAACGTCAACCGCATTCAGGCGGAAGTGATGCCTCCGAATCACCCTTCAAAGAAGGTGCTATTGAAAAATGGCTTCACCTATGAAGGCACGTTAAGACAAGCAGCGCTATGGTCAGGCAAAGGAATCGTCGATTTAGAAATGTACAGCATGTTAAAAGAGGACTTCGCATTTGTAACCGGATAAAGCCATAAAGAGCCTCTATGTTAGGTAGGGGTTAAACGACATGTGAATTTGCCCTAGTTCTTTACGCCATAGAAAAAAGTCGGCTACTGATTAAGCTACTGACTTCACCGACTTGGATGTACTATGTTATTAGCTTAGCCTTGATGGGAACAGATGTGAGACGTTATATATCTAAGCTCTACCTCAATCATGTAATATCTCAGATGTCCCGACTGACTCGGTAATAGCACACAACCGACAACGGTATGCGGTAGTCCAAATACAACTTTTCGAATATACATCCAAAAGTTACCCAGCTTCGTATTTGTCCAAAAATAAGCCCACTTATCAAGACACGGAATTAAATCTAATGGGTTAGGGGGATTGGGTATAAACGGAGGGCTCGGTTGACTTGTAGGAGGCCAGCCGATCGTTTGACATAGGCCATAGTCATATCCTGCTGGACTTACACTTCCGACTGCATCTGTAGCAGACATTGGGGTAGTCATACTCATGCTAATAGTTCACACTCCCGAACACATAATGAATGTACCTAAGGTATACTATGCATCCGTCTAGATTTGGACTGGACTGTTGTCATGGGTAAGGAACAGCATGGTTGTATTATAATGGTTGGGTAAAGGTATATGGTTTCTTAATAAGCAAGGGAATGAGTGAATGAGATGAATGAACATAATGTACTTCCCCGAATGGGTGTGGGAGCAGTTATTTTGAACGAGCACAGTGAGATTTTATTGCTACTACGGAATCGGAATCCGGAAAAAGGCATGTGGAGCATACCAGGCGGCAAGCTAGACCCGTATGAACATCTTGAGCAATGCGTCATTCGTGAAGTGAAAGAAGAGGTGAACCTTGAGGTTGAGATTAAGGGTTTACTGTGCATGGCGGAAACGATTCGACCTGAATCTGCGGAACATTGGGTTTCAGCCATCTATGAGGTGAATGTAAAAGGTGGAGAAGCTCGTAATATGGAGTCGGGCGGGGCGATTGCAGATATGAGATGGTTTGGTCTGGATCAATTGCCTGCAAATCTAGCATGTTTCACAGTCCCTGCTATTGATCATTTGTTAAACCGAAGTACGCGGTGATTGTCGTAAAAGGATTAGTTGGCGCGCTTCCGATAAATGTTAAGAGAGGCCTAGTTATTCATACTAAAAGAGCGAACTCATTTAAGAGCTCGCTTCTCCCTCCACAAATTGAAGGAGGTACAAGTTATTTACCTTCAATTTTCAAAGCATCAACATATTTTTTGGCTTCTAATAATGAAAGCCCTAATGTTTCTCTTGCTTTTTTTACGGCTGTGACATAATTGCCTTCATTAACTAATTGTCGTAATTCATGTTGTAATTCATCAGCTATCGCCTTCTCAGGGACACCAGAGTGTTTAGAAATCTGATCTAAAGTGCGCTGCATACCTTTTACTCGATCATCAAGTTTATTGACCGCTAAGAGTAGATAAACACCAATGAATAATATTAATATTTCTACGAAATTAAATTCCACGTAAATGCCCCCTTTAAACGATGCGATAATGCTATTGAATCTGCCGCATTTTTCAATTCCATTTTATTGATATTTTAATAGATAATTGAGCTTATTTCAAAGTTGCATACAAAACAACAACGTTTATGAAAACAGCGCCTGAATGAAGTGGCGAGAAGTTCGTAATAAGCGTAGATGATGTTATGAAAATAGAGGGGTAGCGACTGCCCCTCTCGGTATACTTTTTATTCTTTTTTAGACGCCGCGAAAAATAAAAATAACGGAATTCTCATCCTGCGTTCATACGTCTCTTCGTTAATAAGGTTCTCTCTGATCGGCTTGGATTCTCTCAATTGTTCGACGGTAAAGCCTGCTTCTTGCAGGGCCATAAAATAATCCTCTACGGTGCGGTGGTATTTGTGAACCGTTCCGCCTAGCCATTGCTGTTCACGATAACCTTCAGCAAAATAATTATCGACAACTCAGTCCGTTCGCGTACCGGACTGTTGCAAGGTTGATGTGATGACAGGGTGCTCGACCGAAAATATAAACCTTCCGTTTGGCTTCAAAGTCTGCTGCACACAACGAAATACAGCTCTAACATCTTCGATGTAATGGAGCGCAAGCCTTGAGAGCACAAGGTGAAAATGCTCATGAGGGTACTCTCCATTTTCAATCGTGGTGTGAATGACTTTTCCGTTATACCCTTGGCCCTCTAAATTTTTGACGGCAGCTTGTACCATATTGCGCGATCCCTCAATGCCGATGTATTCCGCGCATCCCTTATTGAATAGTTCGATGCCGAATCTAGCGTCACCACAGCCTACATCTAAGATGTTCGCTCCGGAGACATCGCCGAGAAGTTCCCAGATGATAGGCTTTTCGAGCGTATCATTAGCGTTCTCTTGCCTCTGTCGACGTTCCATATAAGTTTCAAAGTTGCTGTTGTTATCGTAAAATTGAGAACCATTGTAACGCATAGCGAGCCCCCTTGAGTCGTTTTCCTGATTATACCATGAAAAGGCAAGGGTTCGAGTCCCTGCAACGCTCTTCATAATAGGACGAAGCGTAGATGGGGGTTAGTCGAGTGATCGGCTATGCCACTATCGTCATGAACGGTAACTAAATTGATTCTGAACTGTAATGGATTCGTAACGAAACATTCATACACGGCTGCCTATAATAGAGTCATCGGTACCCCCTAACATTAGAGGAAGTCGACCATTCTATTACTTCTTAGAGGGAGACAACAAGAGCAACAATGAAATGGTTACACAATAAATCAGCAAGTAACAACGCTTATCTACCCGGTATTGACGGTCTTCGCGCGTTAGCCGTGCTTGCTGTTATCGCTTATCATATGAACTTGGATTGGGCGAACGGAGGCTTTTTGGGTGTTGGCATATTTTTTACGTTGTCCGGATATCTCATCACTGATTTGCTGCTAGAAGAAAAGCGCCGGAACGATGACATCAACCTAAAGACATTTTATATACGTCGGTCGCGCAGGCTGCTGCCCGCGCTCTTGTCCGTGCTCCTCGTCACTGTGGCCTGGCTGACGGTGATGGACCCTTCACGGCTTCCTTCCTTACATAAAGAAATCTGGTCAACCTTTCTGTATGCGAACAATTGGGTTCTCATTTTAAGCGAAGTATCCTATTTCGATAGTTTTGGGCCGCCATCGCCGTTTACTCACTTATGGTCATTGGCTGTGGAAGGACAGTTCTACCTGATCTGGCCGCTCCTGCTTATCATCGCATTGCGATATGATATGAGACGAGGCTGGCTGTTCGCGTGGACCTTGGTCGCCGCAGCTGTATCAGCCATCGCAATGGCTGTTATGTATGAACCGGGCACTGATCCAAGCCGCATCTACTATGGCACGGATACGCGGGTGTTCGCCCTGCTTATCGGCGCCGCACTTGCTATCATCTGTCCTCGCCAGCGGCTCTCAGGCCAAGCTGGACCCAAGACGAGGCAGATTATCGATATGATTGGCTCCATTGGATTCATAATTATCATCTACATGCTGTTCCATATCAGTGAGTACGATTCTGTTGTGTACCGTGGGGGGCTCGTGCTGCTAGCGGCAGCTACAGCTATGCTCATGGCTGCGCTTGCCCATCCTGCCAGCCGCTTAAACAAGCTGTTCGGCTGGAAGCCATTGCAATGGATTGGAGTACGTTCATACTCCCTGTATTTGTGGCATTATCCGGTTATTATGTTGAGTAGTCCTGTCGTGGACACGAATGGATTCAATGCTGTCCGTGCTATTGCTCAGCTTGTTGTAAGCCTCGCCCTTGCTGCTCTGTCTTGGCGTTATATTGAAGAGCCGATACGTAGAGGCGCGGTTGGTACACGATGGACAAGGCTGAAATCCAAGGAATGGACTTGGCACACTTGGCACACCATCACGTGGCGGCAATGGGCTGCATCGGCTTGTATGGTCGTGCTGCTCGTCCTCTTTGGCCTCGGTATGGGCTACGAGGGCAAGGCGTCGTCCATACAATCGGCTTCAAGTAGCCTAGATTCTTCATCAGTAGAGACAGGCAACACAAGCTCATCGCACAAGCAGGGAGTCGAGGGACTACAACCGAAACCTATATTGCCGAAGAAGCCAAAGCCTACCTCGAAGCCCGACGATAAGTCGAGGGAAAAAGAATCGAAGGCGCATGGTAGCATCGAAGCGGACAATGACTGGTCAGTAACCGTGATTGGCGATTCCGTTATGGTTGACGTGGCGCCTTACTTACAGAAACTGCTGCCCGGTGCGTTTGTGGATGCACAGATCGGACGACAGATGTGGACATTACCTGATACGCTTACTAAGCTTCAAAAGAACGGTGAGTTGGGAGAGTACATTATTATCGCACTCGGAACGAACGGTGTCTTTAATCAGAAGCAGCTCGAAGCGCAAATGAACTCTTTGCAAGATGTGAAGCATATTATTCTGGTAAATACTCGGATGCCTGAGCGTTGGGAAAGCGAAGTAAATGACAAGCTGGTGGAAGTCGCGCAGGCGTACCCGAACGTTACACTTTTCGATTGGTACGCTGCCAGTCAGAATCAGGATGCTTACTTTGAGCCAGACGGAACCCATCTTCGTCCCCAAGGAGCTCGAGCTTACGCGTCAAAGTTAGCGGCAATGGTGAGGTCGTTAGCAAAGGCTAGTTAGGTTAGAGAAACGGAGATATTCCAGTCACAGAAAAAGAAAAAGGATAGGCAGTCAGAAGGTATCTGACAACCTATCCTTTTTTGTTCTTATCGCCAGTTCGACGCTGCTTGTCGTGATCTCCGATCTGAAATACCGTAATCTCGGGTGGGCAGGCGAATCGAAGAGGGATTTTCACGGTTCCCAACCCACGGTTAATATAGAAATGTTTACGCTCACCTAAGCGTTTAAGCCCAACATGGTAATCCTTATATGCGCCTATCGTTCGGCCAAACAGTCTTACTTGGCCACCATGTGTATGCCCGACAAGTAGCAAATCATAGGGCAGTTGATACTCCTCGATCATTTTGATGATCGTTGGAGAATGAGCAAGCAGCATCACATAGTCATAGTGTTGTAAATCTGTATCGCTTACACGGACTCGTTCATTTCCGTAGATAGAGTTATCGAAGCCGTAAATAAACAATTGCTTATTATGAATATTCACCGTTGCGCCACTGTTTTCGAGAACCGTTATCCCTTGATGCTGGAGGGAAAGGATAATGTGCTCGTATTCTTTTGTGGAAAAAGTATATTTACGAAGCTTATGTATTCCCTCACGTTCATAATTACCGGGTACAAAATAAATGTTGCGACACTTTATATTTTGCAGTTCTGTTAACACGCGTGCTAAATGCTCTTTTTTCGAGGCGAGATCCCCTGTAATCATGACATAGTCCGGTTGAATCTTGTTGACCATGTTGCTTAGTGAGCCATTCATAAAGCGAGTGCGACCATGGATATCAGATAATTGAACAACGGTAAATTTAATATTGGACTTGTTACTAAGCTGATAATACGAGCGCTTTACGAATAGAGTTTGGAATACGAGACTAGTTATTAACACTATCGCGATTGCGATTGTTACTATTATGATTACCATTATCAGGATTACCACCTATGCGAAAATAGACTGATTTTATCATACTATGTGGTTTGTTTTTGTTCCACTATCTACCTGTCGGAGGGCGAAGGAATTATAGCGTATTGTAGGATAGTAAGCGAATGTCTGTATATGAAAGAAAAATTATTATAAAGGGGCTGATGAAAATGGAGCGGGAAAAACGGTAGAAGTGAATCCGCTCGCTTTGAAAAAAGATACATATGATATGCCTAGAAATGCTAGAGTAGCAATAATAGATGATGCGATAGCATATTTGTAAATAGGGGTGTTTGACCATGAATAAAGCAGCTCAAGCGTTCTGGGAAAAATATTGGGGAAATAGCGTGCGCCCATCCTCCGTGAGTGAATGGAAGTTCGGGGATACGCCGGATAGGCTAGCTGAGCAGGTAGTAGCAGGGGTTAAAACAGCAACGTGTTCAGGGCATGTGTTCTACGAGCTGGAAAATATGCCGTTACCTGTGGCGGGTCAATACGGTGTTATTTTGAATGGTCAGGATGAACCCGTCGCCATTGTGAAGACGATTGAAGTTTCGTTAACGCCTCTGAACGAGGTGACAGAGGCGTTTGCGTTAGAGGAAGGTGATGGTACTTACGACAACTGGAGAAGTATCCACGTGAATTACTTCCGTTCGGAATTGCAGAAGGTTGGGCTTGAATTTTCAGAAGATATGCTACTCGTATGTGAGAGATTCGAACGTATTGACGTGACGAAGAACGATACGGATCTTTGATGTATGGCAGTTGCGGACTGACGCTCCACGATGTGGATTGAGGCGTTTTTTAACTTGTTAGCGAATTCATGGTCCGCCGAAATGCAGAGAGGGATGTCGTACCGTTATTTACAATGACTGTTCCGACACGCCATTTAATTATCATTATTTAATGGTAAATATAGCAAGAATGATACTAAAGTCCAAACATTTATTGGATTATATAGTGCTAAAATACTATGAATATCACCTCGGAGTGGACTTCATACGCTGCTGCGCTGCTTAGGGGATGAAGACAGTTGACTCCACCGTAAATTTAGATTCGTATTTAGATCGCTTACGTGCTAAAGTATTAGTGGTGGATAAACCCTTCAGTGAAATGCGTCTCTAAGAATGATCATTGGAGAAGAACTTATTTATCTGATGATATTCTTAGGTATGCATTTTTTGGCGTCGGCTCAACGTTAATGTGAATCTGATGTGATATTGATGGTAAGAATTATATGTAGCGGCAAGTTAGCCTAATAAAATCAAAAATGCCTTATCTAAAATATGGTGTTAAGAGCTAAGTACTAACACAATGGAGTGATTTTTTGAGTAAAGCAAAAGGCAAGGGCGGAACAGGTAGGGGAACAGACAAGAAAGGCTGGAATCGGTGGCAGGCTAGTGCTAACAGAGCAAAGAGCGCACCTAAGCCTTATAAGAGCAAAGGCACTAAAAATCAGAAGGGGACTGAAGGTCCCGCTAATGACAAGGGCGGAAAGTCCGACAAATAGAGCCTTTTGCAGCTTTTTTTCGTACAGCATAAAGCAGGCATGTTATTATTAAATGGCTTCTTTCATAAAAAATAGAATGGGATGCGATTTATTTGGAAAACCATGAACTAAATAATGACAATCAGCACGACAATCTTGAAGAAATTACAGAGCTGGATGCTGTCTCAAAGTATGATCAGTTAAAAGCGTCTGCAAATCGCTCGGCTAATTGGAGAGAGCGTTTAGAGGCTGTTCAACAATTAGGCAAGCTGGAAAATAAACAAACAATCGACGTGTTAACGCATAGAATGAATAATGATACTGTGTATCAAGTTCAAGAAGCAGCTTACGAGCAGCTCAAACAACTTGGCGTAGATGTTCAATTGCCACCGAAGAAAAAAGGCGATTTGATTAAAGGAATTTCCAAGATTTTGCTGAGAATTAAAAAAAGCTTGCCACAAGGGCATTCTTTTGAACAATTCAAAGAGAAGTTACAAAAAATGAGAAGCGACGTTTATGATATTTATGAAGGTGAAAAGGGCGCTGATTTTGATCAGTGGCTTGAGGAAACGTGGGCTTCATTAGCAACAAAGTAAACAGGAAAATAGGGAAATAGGAACAAAAAAACAGATCTGGGAGTGGTTAAGCTGAGAAAACAGAAACCAATGTCATTTGAAGATTTATTAAAGGAATTACAAGGTCAGAAAACGATGCAAGAAGATCCGAATCATGTCTCATTAGACAAATTATTTAATGATGCTTTCATGAGCAAGCATTCCACTTGCCAAAGCTTTGGTGAGTTTGCAGAGAAAGGCAAGTTTCAAATCGAGACTCATGAAGATATTAATAACATTCCCGACGAGTTGTTCGAGCGTCATGTCGCTAGGGAAACGAACTTTGCGAATTGGAAATCGATGCTGGATACCGCAAATGCGGAGTATGCTGGCAAATAATATAAAGTTAGTTGATTGACAAACCTAGTGAGAAGCTGTACGCTCTTACTTGAAATATATTCATTTATGATTAAAGGAGGGTATCCACATGAAAAAGACATCGTTGAAATCTTTGTCCAAAGGTATAGGGTACTCTCATGCCATTTTCTTTGATTGTGCTAACTACGGGAGAAGTGTGTCCAAAATTGGATGATTGCGACTTAAATCCTTGAGTTAGTATGATTTTATTAGGATTCGGTGGAAAATTCACCACAGGTCGCATGCCTGTGGTTACATATTTTTTTGTGTACACCACAGGTTACCTGTGGTGTTTTTTTGTATTCAAAAAAGGGGAGCGATGGAAGATGAAGTTAAATGGCGAACATGTTTTTGTAAGATTGGTTGAGGAATCAGACGCGCAGTCATTGTTAGAACTCGAAGTGAATAACAGAACCTTTTTTCAATTATTTACGGGTCTAAGAGAAGAGTCCTTTTATACGTTACAAGGACAAGTGGACAGAATTAATGGCGCTGTGGAATTGAAAGAAGATGACAGAGGGTATGTCTTTTTAGTTGGCTTGCAGGGGTCTGGAAAAGTAATTGGCGAGGTTATTTTATCCGAGGTCGTGCGAGATATTTTGCAAGGTTGTTGGATCGGTTACTTTTTGGACAAAGACCATAATGGAAAAGGGTATATGACGGAAGCTGTGAAGCTGGTCGTTCAATACGTCTTTGAGAAACTAGGCCTTCAGCGTATCGAGGCGGGGGTCATGCCACATAATACGGGTTCCATCAAAGTGCTGCTGAAAGCAGGATTCACGAAGGAAGGTATCGCGCGGAAAAATGTAAAGATTAACGGGCATTGGGAAGATCATCAGACGTTGGCGATGATTAAGGACGATTTTGTGGAAAGCAAGAAGGAGCAGGTTCAAGTGAAAGTGGTACGTAAAAATCCGCAGAGCATTGTTCCGCCGATTGGACCTTATACGCATTTGACGACTGTTCCTAAAGGGGCAGAGCTGCTCGTGTTTTCGGGACAAGTTGGGAATGATGTGAATGGTGATTTACCAGATGATATGAACGAACAGGTTCATAACACACTTCAAAATATTAGCCGGGTGCTAGAGGAGGAGTCTGTATCTGTCGATAATGTCATTAAAATTAATATTTGGGCAACAGAGAACGTGGATTGGGCGTATTTTAATGAGGTGTGGAGCGAGTTTCACGGTGGCACGCCACCTGCTATGACGATGTCTTATGTTCCTGCATTAGCGATTCCTTCGCTGAAGGTGGAGATAGAGGTTTGGGCGGCTAGGTGGTAAGCCTAAAATGATTTTTATTTAGCTTATAATGTTGAGTGTCCAACATCAAAGGTGGTAAAATGTTCTAAGGTAATAGTAATGAGCCAGTTCACGTTTATATACCTTATCAATGTATAAAAGAAGGTCATGAATATCCAGAACCTTGGTATAATTGGACGAAAAAACATATTTTCACTTGGTTAAGTCGGAAATGTGAGTAAATATTTGAGTTAAGAGCCTCGGTTATGCCGAGGTTTTTTACATATGTTCTAAGCATTCGTTAATCAGAATGGAAATAGTAGACTTATTATTAGAGGTGCAGCATGCAAAGATCATATTATGCGAGAAGTGTAGAAACGTTTTTACTAGAAGAGGATAGTTTTATTTTAGGAGAACTGGTCAAAAATAATCCATTTTCTTTAGACGATCTCCAAAGAAATGCCTGGATAAGTGAAATGAAAATGCTAAAAGAAGTGCTACGAGGATTTGAAAGTGGTCATATTATATTTGAATATACAATTCCGCGCATAGGTAAAAGAATTGATTGTGTACTCATTTATTCTGGCGTTATTTATTTATTGGAATTTAAAGTAGGTGAGCGTGAGTATCACAAATATGCCATCGATCAGGTTAGTGACTATGCGTTAGATCTTAAAAACTTTCATCAAGAAAGCCACAATAACATATTAGTGCCAATGGTCATCGCAACTAAAGCCGGCAAAGTACATAATACGATAGCATGGTTTGAAGATAACATATGTAAACCGATTCTGTGCAATAGTGAGACTTTGCATGAAGAGTTAGTTAAGCTGAGTGCCTCTATAACGAATGAATCAATTGATCCTGAAAAATGGATAAACTCTTTGTACATGCCAACACCAACGATTATTGAGGCGGCACAAGCGCTCTATAGGGGGCATGATGTAAGTGAAATATCCCGAAATGATGCAGGAGCAAAAAATCTAAACGCTACAACACACGCAATCAATAAGATTATTGATCAGTGTAAAGTTAGTAACAAAAAAGCAATTTGTTTTGTAACCGGTGTCCCGGGGGCAGGTAAAACATTAGCGGGTCTCAATATTGCCAACGAACGACATAAGTTTGATGAAAATGAACATGCAATCTTTTTATCGGGTAACGGGCCGCTAGTGGATGTGCTACAGGAAGCGTTAGCTCGTGATGAGTTCGCTAGGAAAAATGGAGCGATTACAAAAAGCCAGGCTACCAAGAATGCAAAAGCCTTTATTCAAAATATTCATCATTTTAGAGATGATGCACTAACCGTAGAGAAGGCACCTATTGAAAAGGTTGCGATATTTGACGAAGCACAGCGTGCTTGGAATTTACAACAAACGTCTAAATTTATGCAAACGAAAAGGGGGCTATCCGATTTCGAAATGTCGGAGCCGGAGTTCTTAATTAGTGTTATGGACAGACATATGGACTGGTCCGTAATCATCTGTCTAATCGGTGGAGGTCAAGAGATTAATGTTGGTGAGGGAGGATTATCAGAATGGTTTACTGCACTTAAAGAGAAATTTCCTGAATGGGATGTCTATGTTTCAGACCAAATATCAGATTATGAATATACAAAAGAATTAAAATTTAGTGAACTGATTGAAGGGCTAAACTATAACGTGCTCAATGAGTTGCATCTCTCTGTATCTCTAAGGTCTTTTAGGAGTGAAAATGTATCAGCACTTGTAAAAGCTGTACTAGACGCCGATGTAGAGACAGCTAAGCGGTTGTATAACGACCTTAAGTCTAATTATCCGATAGTACTAACAAGAGAGATAACGACCGCGAAGAAGTGGGTCAAAGAGAAAGCACGTGGTACAGAAAGATATGGGTTAACAGCAAGCTCTGGTGCAAAAAGGCTACGTCCGTTCGGAATTTGGGTACAAAATCGTTCTGATGCGGTTAATTGGTTTTTAAACGATGATACAGATGTCCGCTCATCATATTTTTTAGAGGATACGGTAACCGAGTTCGACATCCAGGGGCTTGAAATGGACTGGAGTATTGTAGGCTGGGATGCAAACCTACGTGTTGAAAATGGTACTTTCTCATTTTACAATTTTACAGGAACAAGATGGAATAAAATAAACAAAGCAGAAAATATTTTGTATTTAAAAAATGCTTACCGAGTTCTGCTTACGAGGGCAAGACAAGGCTTGGTGATATTTGTGCCTAATGGTGACGATCAGGATGTGACAAGAAAAAGTGACTTTTATGATGGGATATATCATTATTTAAAAGAAATAGGAATCGATGAAATATAAAATACTATTATATTTTCGGAAAACTTATAATGCTTTAGTACAAACCCCCGCCACTGCGCAAATCAGGGCGGGGGTTTGTACATGCCGAACGGTTAGCCTTAACGGGGGAGCTCCAATATTAGCCCCATCGTTAGCCTCAGCGTTGGCGTTAACGCTCGCCTCAACGCTTGCTTCTACATGGCTCATCGCGCATTCGACATATGCACCGTTCGATCACAGATGGCCTCCGCATCCTCTTTGTCATGCGTGACCAAAATGGACGTTATGTTGGCTGCGCGTAACATGTGCTTTAAATCATGCCGAATCTTCTGCTTCAGATCGGCATCCAAATTGCTGAACGGCTCATCCATCAATAAGATATTCGGCTGGGGAGCCAACGCGCGAGCAAATGCCACGCGCTGCTGCTGCCCACCGCTAAGCTCATGGGGATACCTTTTGCCGAAATCCCGCAGCTCTATCAACGCAAGCATTTCATTTAGGCGTGCGATTCGTTCTTTTTTTCCAAGCCGATGAAGGCCGAATAAAATATTTTGCTCCACCGTCAAATGAGGAAACAGCGCATAATCCTGAAAAATCATGCCCACTCCGCGCTGCTCTGGATGAACAAAGCAACGCTCATCGACCAGCGTGTTTCCAGCAATGATGATACTTCCCGAATCGGGGGCTTCCAAGCCAGCGATTAACCGTAGCAGGGTGCTCTTCCCGCATCCGCTTTGCCCGAGTATGCCGACAACTTCTCCTTTATCCATGTGTAAGGAGAAATCTCGTACCGCAGTTGCAGTTCCATGTTCATAGGCGAATGAAAGGTTCGATATCTCAATAAAAGTCATTTTGAATGCTTCTCTCCTAACCAATGATAGACAAAGACCGATAACATACCGACTGCGATAATGAATAACGAAGGCACAGCTGCCTGATGGATTTGCTCATCACTGGCGTATTGATACGTTTTCGTCGCCAACGTTTCGAAATTAAAGGGCCGCAACAGAAGCGTAAGCGGCAATTCCTTCACAATTTCCATAAACACGAGAATACAACCCGTGAGCAGGGCACCTTTAATCAGCGGCAAATCTACTTTGAAAAAGGTGCGCGTCATCCCCATGCCGAGCAGGCGAGAGGCCTCAGAGTAGCGAGTGCCAATCTTCTCGAATCCAGCTTCCACAGCGTTAAAGCCCACCGCAAGGAAGCGAATCACGTAAGCGAACATAAGCATAATGAGCGACATACTGAGCACTAGCTTGTTGGTGCCCCATCCCAGCCATAGGTATAGCCCACTCAGTTGGCTATCTAGAGAGATGAACACGGCAAGCACGCCGATGGATAGTACCGCACCAGGGATGGAATATCCCATCGCCAATAATTTCGTTAAAATAAGCGTAAACGTAGAGCGCCGCGAGGCGCGACTTACGTTGGCTGCGATAACGGCAAACAGCATCAGCACCACTATCGATAGGATGGACACCGATAACGTATTGGCTACGAGTTCCGCAAACTTGGCGTTTAAGACATCTTGATACGTCCACGTTGCCCAGATGATCAATTGCACCACAGGAATTAAAAAGGATAATGAAAAAATAAGTATACTCAAAAACAGTGCTGCATACGCAGGGAATCCGCGCAGTTTTCTCCGTTTAAGCGGATTCATTTTGCTAGTTGGAGAGTTGTACCGTTTGCGTTTGCGCAGCAGTCTTTCGACGACGAACAATCCGATAATAATACTCATCAACCATGCAGCCAAGCGTATGGCGGTCTCTACATCATACATGCCAAACCACGTCTTAAATATGGCAGTCGTGAAAGAGGAAATCCCAAAATGCTTCGTAACGCCAAAATCGTTTAACACTTCAAAAGCAACGAGACTTGCGCCTCCAATAATTGCAACTTGCGAGAGAGGCAGCACGATTTTGAAAAAAATGTGCAGCGAATTTTTACCGAGCAGCCTTGCATTTTCGATAAATGCGGAGCTCTGTTGTTCTAGAAACGTCTTCGTGATCAAATACACGTAAGGAAACAAAAATAGGGTAAATATAAAAATAGCACCCTTCATGGACATGATATCAAAATAACTTTGATTCGGAGTCGATCCGAGTGTGTTGCGCATAAAAGTTTGAATGCTTCCTGTATAGCTAAGCATCGAACCGTACGTATAGGCCGCGATATAAGGCGGAATAGCCAAGGGCAGTACAAACGCCCAATTAAAGAAGCGGCGTAAAGGGAAGTCGTATGCGGCTACTAGCCATGCTAGCGTAACGCCAATTACAACAGTGAACGTGCCTGTGCCTAATACGAGCCATAGCGATTGAATGACGGAATCTTTCAGCACATATTCCTTCACATGCTGCCAGTTATCGTTCGGCTGTTGAAAAAGCCCAATAAAAATATAAAGGGATGGGAGAAGAGCCACAAAGGCCCCCAGCACACTTAGCGCCACCCATCCGTTCATATGTCGTTTCAAGTTTCGTACAATCACGGAAACAGAAGACATTGTTATTTCCAACCTACTTTGTTGAGAATCTCAACTGCTTTTTTGTTATGCTCGCCGAGCTTCGCAAAATCAAGCTGTTGCGTTTTGAAAGTACCCCATTGCTTCAGCAATTCAGGCTTGTCCGCTGCTTCGTTAACAGGGAACTCGTAGCTGCCTTGCGTCAGCATCGTTTGTGCTTCTTTACCCGTCAAAAACTCGATGAGCTTGATCGCATTGTCTTTGTTCTTCGCATGTTTCGTAAGTCCCACACCGCTAATGTTGAGGTGTGCACCCGTTGTGTCTTGATTCGGGAAGAAGACACCGATGTTTTGCCCGACTTTCACTTCTTCTGCATCTTTGGAATGCAGCATTTTACCGACATAGTATGTGTTCATAATCGCAACATCGCCTACTTTAGCTGCGATCGCTTTAGCTTGATCGCGGTCGCCGCCTTCAGGTTGGCGAGCAAAGTTGTTGACGATGCCTTGTGCCCATTGCTCGGCTGCTTTCTCTCCGTTAAGTTCAACGAAAGAAGCGAGCAGTGACTGGTTGTACAAGCTGGAAGAAGATCTCGCCAATACTTTGCCCTTCCATGTGTCGCTAGCTAAATCTTCATATGTGGACAATTGCTCTGGCTTAACGCGATCTTTTGCATACACGATAACACGAGCACGTGTTGCGAGACCTACCCAGTTATTTTCCGTGTCACGCAATTGTTTAGGAACGTTCTTATCAACTTGTTCGGACTGGATAGGCTGAAGTACGCCGTTCTGCTTCGCGTAGTTTAATACGCCGCCGTCTACCGTGATGAACAAATCAGCTTCCGTGCTTTCGCCTTCACGCTTCATGCGCTCGACCAATTCTTCAGCTGTGCCTTTGATTTCATTGATTTTGATACCAGTTTGCTTCGTGAATTCATCAAACATCACGCTGTCTGAATCATAGTGTCGTGCCGTAAAGATGTTCACGACTTTTTCTTTATCTGTTGTTGCAGCTGCATCTTTTTTCGGTGATTCTGGGTTTGCCGTCTTCGTTTCCGCTGGACTTGAACCGCAACCTGCTAGGACAAGCAATGCCATCAACGTGACGAGCAGGGTGCCAAAACTATATTTTTTTCTCATTTGTGAATACCCCTCGATCTCTAAAATAGTCCCGATAATGAAAATCATTATCGCTAGTTGTAACGTTATTGTATCGAATGAAAATGAGAAAATGATGTGAAAATAAAAAAAATTAAAAATCGAGTATAATAGTTGCTTCAATTTGATCGATTTAAAATGGTCGCTTCACGACGGGTGATGAATGACGAGCAACGAGCGGGAAGGTTACGGTTACCGTCGTTCCTTGCTTCTCCACGCTGCAGATCGCAATCGCTCCATTGTACTTCTCCACAAGTCGTGCTGCGATCGACAAACCGAGACCGTGCCCACCTTGTGCAGAACTGCGCGCTTTATCGACACGATAGAAGCGATCCTTGACGTACGGAAGGTCTTGTTCCGGTATTCCAATGCCAAAGTCAATAATAGCAATAGAGACAGCATCTCGGAGCAAGGAGCCTCTAACTTGGATCGTCTTACTTGCGCCAGAATATTTAACGGCATTGTCCAGCAAAATGAGTAACACCTGCTCCAAATGTGTTTCGGAGATGGCGAGCGACACGTCTGCTAATGAATGTAGCTCGACTTCGAAATGGAACGTAGGATGAAGGACGGCAACATTTTTGATAAGCTTGTGAATCGCTTGGTCAGGCTGCTGTAAGTGGACATTGGTCTCAGCATGTCCTTTTTCTGCGCGAGTTAATGCCAATAGTTCCTGCACGAGCCCATTTAAACGAGATAGCTCCTGAACGGAAGCTTGCAGCGACTCCTCTAATACAGCGGGGTCCTTTTTCCCCCAGCGCTGCAACAGTTTTAAATGACCCTCGACGATAGCGATCGGCGTTCGCAATTCGTGTGAAGCGTCCTCGACGAACTGCTTTTGTTGTTGAAAGGATCGTTCTACCTGATCCATCATTTCGTTGAACATTTTCATCAATGTAGCGATCTCATCCTGATTATCGTTAAATTGAACCCGTTCATGGAGCCCTTTTTGCTTAATATTCGTCATCGTTTCGTTCATCGATTGTAAAGGTTTGAGTAACTGTCGCGCCAGAAGTCTGCCCCCCAAGCCACTAATCAGAATAGCTCCCAAGCAGCCTATCGCCATAACATTAAATATCGTGCTGCTCAGCCGTTCGAAATCCTCCATGTTTTTCACTATTTCAATGCTTCCATTAAAATGGAAAATAGTCAAAGGACTTCTCGTCATTAACAAATTATCTGTTACGTATTGGGTTCCAGCCGACTGTGCTTCGGGAATAGGGATCATGGCTAACCAACGCTCGGACACATCCTCGGTAACGACGACAATGGGATTTCCTTTCGCGTCTAAAATGCGGATAAGCTGATTTTGTTGATTCATTTTTTCGAGAAAATGCCGAATTTGTGTGTAGTCTTCCTCTTGAAAGGCCACCTCTTGTTCCAAAAAGTAATTTAAAATTTCCCGCATATCTTGCTGGGCGGTCGTTTTTTCCTGCTTGACCATCCACTTTTCAATAGCGATGTATTGAACGGCGTTATAGGCTGCCAGCAGCAGAAAAAGCAGCAGGGAAGACCAAATCGTTAATTTCCATTTGATTGGAATGTTTGAAAAAGGTAGCGTTATTTTTCGTCTCATCGTTTCATCGTCTCATTTTCTCATCACATAGCCAACGCCGCGAATCGTCTGAATGAAGCTCGCCTCGTCAGGGTTATCGATTTTGTTACGTAAATATCGAACATATACATCTACTACATTCGTATCAACCGCCGCTTCGAACCCCCACACGGTATCTAGTAGCGTTTCACGGGACAGCGCACGGTTCGTATTTTTCATAAACGCAACGAGCAATTCGTACTCTCTCTTCGTCAAATCGATGATTTGACCGCCTTTGGTGACCATTCTCGCGTTCAGATCAACGCATAGTTCATGAAAGGTAAGGAGCGATCGCTGCTCTGCTGCCAGCTCCTCGAGTTCCTCTTGGCGTCTAAAGACGACTCTGATTCGCGCCAACAATTCCTCAATCGCGAACGGCTTCGGGATATAGTCGTCAGCGCCGCTATCTAGACCCGAGACCCGATCCATAATACTGTCTCTTGCGGTTAGCATCATAATCGGCGTTTTTTTGACAACGCGTATTTGGCGACACACCTCGATCCCATCCAATTCAGGTAGCATAAGATCCAATAAAATGACATCCCACTCGTCTTTCAATGCAAGGTCGAGCCCACTGTTCCCATCATAAGCTACGGTGACGGAGAACGATTCATGCCGCAACTCCAGTTCAATAAAACGTGCTAAATTTCTCTCATCTTCAATGAGTAGAATTTTTTTCATCATGGTGTCCTGCCTTTATATAAACTGTTGTGCCATTGCCATCATTGTATTTGATAATCTTTCTCACCGTCTACCTCTAAAATAGGTTTGACAAAATACTCCTTTTTCATTACTATCTAATTTAACATATATCTAATTAGATAATGATCTAATCAGATGATCTAAACCAGTGATCTAATCTAAGGTGTTCCATACGAAGTACAGAGAGGAATTACGATGATGCAATTAGACAAAGTGGTCAATTATCATAAGGCGCTTGCAGACCCTACCAGAATAAAAATATTAATTTTGCTTGCTGACGGAGAGTTGAATGGCCAAGTGCTGGCGGAGAAGCTGTCCTTAACACCTGCGACGATTACTCATCACGCGGCCAAGCTTCGGGAGGCGAGTCTAATCAATGAGCGCAGAGAGAAGAATACGATTTATTTTTCATTAAACGACTACTTTATCAAAAATAATGCCACTGCCGCGGTGAATTTAATTTACCGCACAACCGAAGGAGGAGCGATCGACTTGGATGAGAATCGTACGCGCATGAAGGAATCGGTTATTCGAAATTTCTTTACGGTCGATGGAAAATTGAAAAGTGTTCCGGCGCAGCTGAAGAAGAAGCTTATTGTATTGGAACATTTGATTGGGAAGCTGGAAATGGGAAGGAAGTATAGTGAGCAGGAAGTGAATGCGTTTATTAAACATGTTCACGCTGATTTTGCAACGATACGCAGGGAGTTTATTATGCACCAGTTCATGTTTAGGGAGAATGAGGTTTATGAATTGAACCCGCCGGAAATGTGGGCCAAATGGGAGACTCTGTAGTGGCTACTGGTTGCACCGTAGGAATTCTTGGCGTGACGCATGACCCGATGCTCAGGGAAAAATACAATTTTTCTTTGGATTTAATGAAGGAGTTAATTGTAGCATTTAATCCCGATGTGATTTGTGGCGAGGTACTGCCTGAGTATTGGGAATGGTACCAGCAGGATCAGGGTAGCACCGAACAGGATAGGAAGAGTACCAAGCGTGGATACCGGGGTGAGCCTGCAAGTGAGTACTGGGATTTGATTTTTCCTCTGTGTGAAGAGATTAACATCGCTTTTGAGCCTATGGATTGGATGGAGCTTGATGTTTGGGCGGATTTTGATCCGTTTCAACGTTATGACGGTGCTGAAAGGCTAGCTTTGCAGGAGGAGTTAGAGCGGTGGCAGCAACGGCAATTTGCAACGGTGGATTGCAGTTTCAGTTCCAGTGCGATTCCGTTTAATTCGTGCGAATATGACATTGTGACGAAGCAAATGTATGAATGGTTAGAGCGCGTGAATCCGCAAGCCCATATGTTTAGATGGATTTGTCGCCATCTTATTATGATTCAGCGTATTAAAAATGCAATTAAAAAGCATGCAGGGAAGCGAATGTTGTGCATAGCAGGTGCAGACCATAATTATATGTTCGTTGAAGCTTTGCGTCAGGAAAAAGGGGTTCATCTTGTGTACCCTTTGCGAAATACATAACGTGTCACGCTTAGGGAGAAATAAGCAGATATATAGGGAAAAACAGGGATGATAAGAGGATTTTAGGTGAAATTGTCGAATGGTACATCATACCTATAGAAGATAGAAGGGGATCATTCGAAATGCAGCGAACAACAAGACCGACACAAAGTCAGCCTCGTAGATCAACTCCATCATCAGCGAGCAGGCCGGATTCAGATCGAAAAAGATCGGAAGATAAGCGAAGGGAACAATCAAGAGAGCAATCAAGAGAGCAATCAAGAAGCCCGAGGCCTAGAGAGCGCTCACGGGAACAGTCAAGAGATTCGTTAAGAGACCGAGAACGACCAGGTAGTGGTCGACCAAGGGAGATGCAATCAGACAGAAGTCAACAAACATCATCCCGTCAGTATGAAGACAATTCAAGTCCTTCGATTGAAAAAGGACCAAAGGATAGATTGGGACAAGCCGTTGTGTCGATGATATGTGGTATTTTCGCGAGTCTATTATTTCTGATAGCATTCGTACAATTTATCGCCGATGCGTTGCTATCTCTCGATACGGGAGAATTTATTGCAATTACTTTTTTCTTCTTGTCTTACATCATTAGTATTGTTGGTATCATTCTGGGGATAAGAGCGAGACGTTCACCTAGAGGTAGAGGGATGGCCATTGCTGGGATAACGCTAACTGCCATTCCGTTTGGCTTTGGGACGATAATAGTAGTAATAGCTGTAAGCAGGTTGTAGCTACGTTTCGATAATGGAGTTAACAGATACGAGAATTTAACCGAAGGGAATCGCACAAAATGCAGCGAACATCACGACCGACACAGGGTCAGTCTCGTAAATCGGCTCCAACCAGTAAAAGACCGGATTACGATCGGAAAAGGCCTGCAAATCCGCCTAAAGAGCGTTCACGGGAACAGTCGAGAGAAACGTTAAGAGAACGGAACGACCGGGAAGCGGACGACCAAAGGAGATGGAACCAGACAGAAGTCAGCAAACATCATCCCATCAGTATGAAGACAATCAACATTCCCCATCTAATAAGAAGCAGCCAAAGGATAGATTAGGACAAGCCGTTGTCTCGATGATATGCGGTATTTTTGGGCTGTTACTCCTTATACTTGCTTGGTATGAAACCAACATTCGAACGGAGTCTTATTTTTATAGGGGACCAGATTATACGCTTGGTTTTATTGCCGCTTCTTGGTTCATTAGTATTCCTGGTTTTATTTTGGGGGTAAGGGCGAGACGTTCACCTAAAGGCAGAGGAATGGCCATTGCAGGGATAACGTTAGCTCTTATATCTGTTGGATTGATGATCGCTTCTCTAGTAGTTACTTTGTGGTATAAAATCAAACTATCATCTTGATATACAAGGGTGTCATTATGCTCACATGTAATGACACCCTTTCCCTTCGTAAGCTACGCCTCCACTTTTTCGACGACAACAACGTCCTCCATATCACTTCGTGATTTCGCAGGTTTAAGCGTCATAAACAACCCACCGAAAATAAGCAAAATGCCCGACCATTGCAACCAATCCGGACGAAAATCGGTCAAAAAGATATCCAGTAAGATAGCTACGGCTGGATCGACAAAAATCATAAACGAAACGATTTGCGTAGACAGATGGCGTATACTATTAAAAAACAGCAGATACACGATACCTGTATGCACAATTCCCGTGAAAATCGCATAAAACCACTGCATCGAATCAAGTGTGGTATATGCGGTGAAATTAACGAACGGAACGAGTAGCACGATTCCGATCGTCATTTGCAAACAGGTCGTTGCATATACGCTTGCCTTACTTATACTCTTGCCCAATAACATCACTGCGGCATAAAAGACAGCGGCCAGCACACTATTTACAATTCCGCTCCATCCCAACGAAGATGAGCTTAATTCGCCCAATCCCATAATCAACACCGTGCCAATAAAGCATAAGCTAATGGCGAACATGGATAGCCATGTGAGCTTTTCTTTAAACAGGAGGCTGCCGACAATAAGCACAAATATCGGTGCTAAATGATAGAGTGAGATCGCTATCGTGATGGAAATTTGCTCGAACGATTTAAATAAAAATATCCAGTTCAACAAGTTAGCGCTAGCACAGAGGATAATGAACAACAGTTCTTTCTTATCCCATACCTCGGTCTTAAACTTTCCAGATATCATCCAAGCCGTAAATAAAAAGATAGCTGCACATATTAAGCGAACAAACACGAGTTCAATGGCGGGCAGCCCTGTTAGACTCGAAAAGAAGCCGACAGAGCCAAAAATAATCATGGCTAGAGTGAGTTGTGTGAGTGCTTTGTTGTCCATGCGAGTTCTCCTTATGTAAGTTAAGACAATTGTATGCCTAAATATGACATAAGTAAAACGGCTGCTGGGGAGGCCATTGTGCCACATATGCGTTCAATCGCTGAACATATGGCGCATATGGAACACGAAGTGGCGACTATTTCGTTAACGCTTCCTACGGAAGCCGCTACATGAATAAAGGGGTTGTCCAGAAGTAGTTTCCTACTGCTGTACACCCCTTTTAACAAGCTATACATGTTAGCTAATAATCATTAATTGTTGTTATTGTTGTCCAATACCCAATCGCAATCACTCGTCAAATATTTCTCAGTCAAGATGGACAGCAATTGAATGCCGACCTCATTATGACCACCTTCAGGAATGATCAGGTCAGCGTATTTTTTGGACGGTTCGATAAATGCTTCGTGCATCGGCTTTACCGAATTCAAATATTGATTATGAATCGACTGTATTGTCCGACCGCGCTCTTCAATATCACGCAGCACACGACGCAGAATACGTACATCGGGATCGGTGTCTACGAATACTTTGATGTCGAGCATTTGGCGCAAATTTTCGTCAGACAAGACGTGCAGTCCTTCGATAATGACAATATTGTTCGGCTTGAGTTCTACAGTATCCGTAGTGGAACGGGCATGAACTGTAAAATCGTATACAGGAGCGTATACCGTTTCGCCTGCTTTGAGACTTTTGAGGTTCTCAATTAACAGCCCATTGTCAAAGGCAAACGGATGATCATAATTGATCGTTTCGCGTTCAGCCATTGTGAGCTGAGAATGATCCTTATAGTAGTTATCCTGCGATATGAACGTTACTTTTTCTGACCCTTGACGGTCTATGACGGATCGAGCAACCGTTGTCTTGCCGGAGCCGGTGCCGCCGGCGATACCTATAATTAGCATGGCGCTTTAATAAACCTCCCTAAGATGTTGCCGGTGCAATCATTTGATTTTAGCACAGCTTTCATTTTTTTTCACCTTGGAAGGGTTAAATGAAGTGTGGCACTTTTTATCAGTATTCGACATCATGTATTAAAATAAAGGTTTTTCAAAGGTATAGCAGAAATGAATACAGTACCATGTTCACAAAAAAGGAGGCAGCGCAGTGCGGTCTGAACAGGAAATTATACAGCTGGCCTTACGAGTAGCCGCACAAGATGAGCGAATTCGGGCGGTCGCTATGAATGGTTCGCGCACGAATCAGAATGTCCCTAAGGATCGGTTTCAGGATTTTGACATTGTATATCTTGTCACCGATGTGGCGTCATTTATACGCGATCCGAAATGGATTGACGTGTTTGGTGAGCGTCTGATGATGCAGACGCCCGAAGCGATGTCGATGTTCCCAGCGGAATTAGGCGGAAGGTTCGCGTATCTGATGCAGTTCACAGACGGTAATCGAATCGATCTGATGCTAATTCCTGTCGCTGAAACAGATGAATACTGTCATGAGGACAAGCTCACGGTTATTTTAATGGACAAAGATCATAGCTTGCCTCCCATTCCAGCACCTACGGATGAGGACTATTGGGTAAAGAGGCCTTCCGCGGAATGGTTCGCGGATTGCTGCAATGAGTTCTGGTGGGTGTCTATGTATGTGGCAAAAGGGCTGTGGCGAAAGGAACTCCTCTACGCGCAGGACCAGCTGAACCAGATTGTAAGACCGATGCTCATTAAAATGCTGGAGTGGAGAGTCGGCATTGAAACTGATTTTTCCGTCAGTATCGGAAAATCCGGCAAATATATCGAGAAATATGTGCCGGAGGCTATTTGGAACGAACTGCTATCTACTTATGCTAATGGCAGCTATGCGGACACGTGGAGAGCCTTATTTGCAATGGGCAACCTGTTCCGCAGCACGGCCGCTGTTGTTGCGGAGCAACTTGGATATGATTACGATCGCGCTGAGGATGAGCGTGTCACGGCCTATTTACGGCATGTCGAGCAATTACCGCCAACGGCTACGCAGATTTATTAGGCGCAACAGCGCTACACATGGATTCCACTTTTTGCTAGTCATATATTGACATTAAAAATTAGAATATGGTATATAGAAAGAAAGGGTTAGCACTCTTCGTGCTTGAGTGCTAATACGTTTCGGCAAAGAGCGCATTTACCAACATCTACGAACATTTACTTATATGCCGCTATTCATGATCATTTTCATAATTGGAAGGGGACTTACATATGGCTAAGAAACAGTTTAAAGCAGAATCGAAACGATTGCTCGAAATGATGATCAACTCCATTTACACGCAGCGCGAAATCTTTTTACGTGAACTCATTTCCAATGCAAGTGATGCGATCGACAAAATGTATTACAAAGCGCTGACGGATGAGCAAATCGTGTTCGACAAAGAGAACTATTATGTGAAAGTGACCGCAGATAAAGCGAATAGAACGTTGACGATCACGGATACAGGAATCGGGATGACGAAGGAAGAGCTTGAAAATAACTTGGGCGTCATCGCCAAGAGCGGCTCGTTAGCCTTTAAGAAAGAAAATGAGCAGAAAGACGGACACAACATTATCGGCCAATTCGGGGTCGGATTTTATTCTGCCTTTATGGTGGCGGATGTTGTTACGGTAATAAGCAAGGCGTTTGGCAGTGATGAGGCATTCAAGTGGGAGTCCAAGGGTGCAGATGGCTATACAGTCGTGCCATTTGAGAAGGAGTCTGCTGGAACTGTCATTACGTTGAAAATTAAACCGAACACCGAAGATGATAACTACGATGAGTATTTGGAAGAGTATCGTTTAAGAGCGATCGTTAAAAAATATTCTGATTTTATTCGTTATCCAATTAAGATGGATGCCAAAGGTCAAAGACCTAAAGAAGGCAGCGAGGAAGAGCTTGAGGAGTATACCGAGGAACAAACGGTAAATAGCATGGTGCCGATCTGGCGGAAAAATAAGAGCGAGCTAACTCAAGAAGATTACGATAACTTCTATGCAGAAAAGCGCTACGGCTTTGATAAGCCGCTTAAGCATGTTCATATTAGTGCTGACGGTGCGGTTGTCTATAACGCGATTATGTTTATTCCGGAAAATACACCATTTGACTATTACACGAAGGAATACGAAAAAGGTTTGGAGTTGTATTCGAACGGCGTATTGATTATGAACAAGTGTGCGGACTTGCTGCCTGACTATTTTGGCTTTGTCAAAGGGATGGTCGATTCTGAGGATTTGTCGCTTAACATTTCCCGTGAAATGTTGCAGCATGATCGTCAATTGACTCTGATTGCAAAGAACATTAAGAGCAAGATCAAAGGTGCGTTGCAAAGCTTGTTGAAGGACGAAAGAGAAAAGTACGAGCAATTTTACACGGCTTTCGGCAAACAATTGAAATACGGCGTATACAGCGATTACGGTACGCACAAAGACGTTTTACAAGACTTGATCATGTTCTACTCGTCGGCGGAGAAGAAGCTAGTTACGTTGGATGAGTATGTGTCGAGAATGCCGGAAGAGCAAAAATATATTTATTATGCGTCTGGTGAATCGATTGAACGTATCGAGAAGCTTCCGCAGACGGAGATCGTATCGGATAAAGGATATGAAATTTTATATTTCACGGACGATATTGATGAGTTCGCAATCAAGATGATCATGTCCTACAAAGAGAAAGAATTTAAGTCCGTATCGAGCGGTGATCTAGGTATTGAACCGGATGCAGATGAGCAATCGTCTGCGGAAGAAGAAAGCGAGAACAAGGATCTGTTCGAGCATATGACGGCTGCGCTGGGTGACAAAGTGAAAAGCGTCCGCGCGTCGAAACGCTTGAAGACGCATCCGGTATGCTTGTCTACTGAAGGCGAACTGACGATTGAGATGGAAAAAATATTGAAAGCAATGCCGAACGCACAAGATGTGAAGGCGGACAAGGTGCTGGAAATTAACATCAACCATGAGGTGTTCCAATCGCTGAAGGATGCTTATGCGACGGATAAAGAGAAGCTGAATTTGTACACGAGTTTGTTGTACCATCAAGCGTTGCTGATCGAGGGCTTGCCGATCAATGATCCGGTTGAATTTACGAATGATATTTGCAAAATCATGGTGTAATTATCGAAATACGTCCCGCACAACACCCGTTTCTGGCGAAAGCTAGAGCGGGTGTTGTTGTGGAATACAGCTGTTCTACTAATTTTAAACTATCTCTCCGTACGGTTACCAGAAAATTTGTTGCACTCGTAGGGCTATTGATAAGTTTTTAGTTGTGATTGCCATGTCTAAAATGGTTTCAGGGCTTTAGATTTTTGCTCTATTTCGATGTGTTTTTCAACGTGTTTTGTAAAGGGGATGTTAAGAACGGAGGAAATTGCCTGTATCGTTGTATAAACTCTCCCGAAGGTGTAGTTTCGCGGTTCGCATGTTCGCCTTCCTTCGGATAAATAAAAAATAAATAATTCGATCACATTTTACCCTCGGACTCCAAGTATGCAAACCTAATTTTGTTTATTTCAATATATTTGGGTGGCGGTGAGTAAAATTGAATTGCAGATCAAAAACTGTTTTAATCACATACATTTTATTCTTAAAATCACATTGAAAAGACCAGATAGACTCACTAGCTCCATCTGGTTTAGTACGCTACACAACTTTCTCAAAGGGTGTAGTCATCTTCAAAAAAGCGCTGCCATTTAAAAGCGAGAGTTTGTCCAAGATTCTTGGCTACGCGAACACTAGGTACGCGTCTTCCTGTCTCAATATTCGAGTAGGAACTTCTTTTAATACCTGACAATAGAGCTACTTCCTGTTGGGTTCTGCATCCTCGGATTTTTATTAGCCATTTTAGCTGATTCATTATGTTCTCCCTCTTCTTAGTGATGATTCTCTAGGTCTAGAAAGCACCTATTAAGACTTGAATAAGTAAGATAACAAGATGCATTTTGAAACTATTTTGTTCGTCTAGCATAGCTGTTAGTTTCCTCAGTAGGGTTAAGTCGATTTTTTATCTAGCGTGAGTGTAAATGAAGTTGGGCAAAATAAAAAGTTTAAAAATTTTGCGAAACTTTTGTCCATATTTTACCTATTTAAGGGGGCGTAATTTATAATTGAAGATGACCATAATAGAATATACAACTCTACTATGGTCATGAATGTTTTTAATTCGTATAAAAGAAAATGTATTTAGGGGGTAATGTTGTGATTTAAAAAGAAGCAGGATTGGGAAGGGAATCAAATGATTAGTCGGATTCTATTCTATCGCAAAGTGTCACCGCTTGGTGTGCTTGGGGCGTGGAGTTTATACTGGAATAAGTACTTTTTTAGCCGCGTCATATAGTCCTATTTTCATATACTCTATGGCGCTATCCAAATAATAATCAAAAGCTTGTTCGACATCCAGTGGTAGTAGTGCATGCCCAGCCAATTGATAAAAATACGCTAGTCTAGCTTTTTTATCAGGTGCAGTATACTTGTTATTCATGGATTTTTTCATTTCGGCTACGTACTGAAGTAGCTTTCTAGCAGAATCAAAGTCTGCTTTACATACATACAAATCCATAAGCATGGTAACTGCATACACAAGATTAAATTCAGATGTGTTTTTTACATATTGTTCTAATTGATTAATGCCTAAATCAATTTCCCCCATTCGTCCGTTTATGCAACCCGTCATGAATGCGACATTGTCTTCAACAAAAGAATATGAATAATTTTGGTACAGAACAAGATATGTTTTACTTGTTTCAAAATCATTTAAATAATAATAACAGTTGCAAATATTAAATGTAGCATGGGCACTTAATTGGCTTTTGGCAATGTCGATTTCAATAACTATTCTACTAAATTCAATGGATTCGTTGTAAATCATAAGGCCATAGGCATGATTTGCTAAAGAGTAATAAAGCTTTAACTGTTCATCAGTACTTAAGAAACCAACATATGCTAATATACTTTTACCCGATTGATAAGAAACCTCTAACTTGCTGAAATCATTCCGTTCAATCATATAGGTTTGAAATAAGCCTCGCGCAATATAGGGCATAATACCATGGCTGCGTGAGTAGTCGACAATACTCTTATATAGAGAGATTCTTATAGAGGTGTCCTCAATGAGATTCGTTGTTGAATACAATTTTGCTACTAATTCTACACTGTCTTCTTTTTCTGTCTCAAGAAATTTAGTTGCTATCTTGGGGGCTATTGGTGCATGCTGTGGAGATGAAACGGCTGTTTCTAAAATTCCTAGCAGGATATCCGGTTTCTTTTCTATTTCGATATATGCTGAAACGTATTCCGCATATGGAATGTTTAGAACGGCTGCAACGGCTTCAACGATTTTGAAGTCCGGTTTCTTCGTTTCACCAGTTTCAATTCTAGACAAGCTTCCTTTTGATACGCCTACCTTACTGTCTAGAGATGCTAGAGTCATATTTGCTCTGAATCTGTATTGTTGCAGCAGTTCTCCCAAAGGTGTCATTTTGCGGCTCACATGTTCACCTTCCTTCGGCTAGATAAGTTCCAAATAAATACATTAATTGGATTTTATCATTGGGCTCCAAGTGTGTAAATGATTTTTTGTGCGTTTTAGAAGTGGGACTTCCGTGTGGAAACACCAGTTAACGTATAAACCAGTATATGGTATGATATATTCAATTACTACAATTGAAACTTACTAGCATCGAACATGAAAAATATTTCTGTTTATATCGCTGACTAGGAGAGGTGATTCATGTGTTTACCATTTTAAAAACGAAGGGCTCCAAAGAAGCAACTCTTATGGTAGAGAATATTCATTTTAGTTCAACTCAGGTTTCTATCGATCTGATTGGTAATTGGGCTGAAATTTATGTTAAGGACTATTATGCATATGAGAAGGTATCACTAACAGAGCTTGGAAGCTTGCCAGAAGAAGTGTCAACTATTATTGTTGACGTTCAAAAAGGCGATATTGACGTAGATTTTTTATTATCCAAAGATAGTGAATCGAATCAATGTGAAATAGGTATTCTTACTACTCTACAACCATCGAAATGGAGAAGTTTATGCGGCATCGAACAATATTTTGAGATGATGCAGAAAGTTGTTATGAATCATTTTGAAGATATAGATATATCTGTTTATATTGATGTCAGTGAAACGACTGATAGCTTCTATGAGATCACGTGCAAAAATTTATCCGCAGAACAATCTATAAAAGATGCTTACGATACATTTGTGAAAATTATAGATAAGATTCATGAAAAAAACTGCGAAATACTTTTGGAAAACTTATAAGTGTTTTGTAAAATTGGAATTCGTGCTAACGCTTATCTTAGTCACGAAGCAGGAAATGTTCTTTTATCCGTAACACCCGAATCAAACGAAAAAACATGCAGCATTGAATGAGAGGTATACAAATTCACATTCGAAAGGTGACAACAGGTGACAACCAATGCAATTAATCTGTGAATCCAACATCTTAGCTGATTACTTGGCAGCCACAGAAGAAATCGACTATCACCATCTCTCTATAAAAGAAACAGCCGACCAACTCCACGAATCCACTACACACGAAATCGAATTCATCCAACAATCATTCGCATTTGTCCGTGACCAAATCAACCACTCCATAGACATTCAAAGCTCACGCGTTACGTGCAAAGCATCCGAGGTACTCTATTTTAAAGAAGGCATCTGCTACGCAAAATCGAACTTGCTATGTGCCATTTTAAGGAGCAAAGGGATTCCTACGGGATTTTGCTATCAAAGACTCACCTTAGGTGACACACCCGATACAGGGTACTGCATTCATGCTCTAAATGCTGTGTACATCCAATCGTTAAAGCGCTGGATCAGAGTAGATGCTCGTGGTAACAAAAAGGGAGTAGACGCACAGTTCTCAGTCGATAAGGAACAGCTGGCTTTTTCGATACGAGAACATTACGGTGAAATTGATTATCCCACCATCTATGTGAATCCTAACGCACAGACAATAGAGACCCTGAAAAGTCATACAGCTTGTGCTGACATGTATCTTCACGGTCTGCCTACAGAGATTTGAATCCATATCCAATTTTATTATCACAGCCACTCCATCGTCAGGGGTGGTTTTGTTTTTATTTGCGAGCCATCTATGAATGAAAATATATCCACCCCGCAACCTAAATTCTTCCGCTTTTGATATAATAAAAATTGCAAGTTATCCTATACAAAATGACGAGGATCGCCATGACTAATATGAACTTTCAAGTGAATTTGCAAGGCATCATAGATTTGTTATCTAATCATCTCTACTCGGACCCTGGCGTGTTTATTCGTGAGCTGCTTCAGAACGGGGTAGATGCGGTTACGGCGCGGAGACGGCTGGGGCAACCTTTTGATGAAACGGTAAAAGTGGAAGTATTTGCGTCTGCTCATACGCTATCGTTCTCTGACAATGGCTGCGGGCTGACGGAATCAGAAATCGAGCAGTTTCTTGCGAGAATCGGCAGCTCCACCAAAAGGGGCGATCAGGACGGCGCAGACGATTTTATCGGTCAGTTTGGCGTTGGTCTGTTGTCTTGTTTCGTTGTGAGTGATGAGATTGTGCTGATTACGCGTTCGGCGCTTGAAGGTGACGCGCTGGAATGGCGCGGGAAGCCGGACGGAACGTACTCGATCAACAAAATCAAACGGAACGTCCCCATTGGGACGACGGTGTTTTTGAAGGCTAAGCCGGAATACGAGGAGTATTTTGAGTATTACCAGGTGAGCGAGCTGCTGGAGAAATACGGGCAGTTTTTGCCGATTCCGATCTTATTAATAGAAGACAAATACGAACGCAAAGTTAACGTCACGAACCCGCCATGGAACATGGACAAGCAAGAAGCGCTGGATTATATCGAAAGTATCCATTACTCCAAGCCTATGGATATTATCCCGTTAACGTCTGTAATTGGCGGTGTTACCGGTATAGCACATATTCTCCCGTATGCGGTTAGTTTGCAGGATGAGAAGAAGCATCATGTGTATTTAAAAAATATGCTCCTATCCGACAAAATGAGCAACATCTTGCCGCCGTGGGCCTTTTTCGTAAATGGCATTATGAATACCGACAGCTTGCGCCCAACGGCGTCTAGGGAAGCTTTTCAGGAGAACGATCTGTTCTTTGCGGTACAAGCGGAGCTTGGGGAATGTATTAAGAACTACTTAATCGACTTATTCGAAAATGATCCGAAGCTGTTCGAACGAATTGTCCGTGTCCACTACGCTTCTATTAAAGCAATGGCCGTGGAGGATGACGATTTGTACTCTTTGTTCATCAAGCATTTGAGCTTCGAGACGTCTTACGGTGATATGAAAATGGCGGATATTTTGCGCGATCATTCGTCGATTTTAATTACGGCTTCACTCGATGAGTTCAGGCAAGTTGCCCGTGTTGCGAAGGCGCAAAATTTGTTGGTCGTAAATGGTGGATATGTCCACGATCTTGATCTTGTGCGGCGTGTAACGGAAGTGGCGGACGTTGAGGTGGATATTCTTCATATTTTGGAATTCGCTAGTCGCTTTGAAGAGCTGGATCGTGAAGAGAAGCTTTATGTGCAGCCGTTTCTCGAACAGTCAGATGCGCTGCTGGACAGATTTCAATGTCGTTCGTTGACTAGATGGTTCGAACCTGCGGATATTCCAGTGTTGTATAACACTGATCAGGAAACGAATTTTTTGAACATAACGGACGAGACTGAAAAAGAGGCGAATCCGCTCTTTGCGGATGTCGTTCGCGTGATTCGAAGTGAAATGTACGGGCAACATTATGCCCGCATTTGTTATAACTTCAACAATCCGATGGTGCGTAAGGTGATGGCTTCTCATGATCCTGAATTGCGGAAGGCTGGCATCGAGCTGTTCTACACGCAAGCTTTGTTGTTAGGCAATTATGCGATGGGGCCGACGGAGCTAAAGATGATGAATGAATCGCTGTTGAAGTTCATGAATCGGGGTCTCGATGGGGTAACAGAGGTGGGGCGATGAGGGATCGATTCAATGAACTAAGACGTGTGAGCTGGGATATGCCGGATAGCAAGCAGAAACTGGCTGTTCTAGAGGAAATGATTGCAATTGCCGACCGATATATGACGGAAGAGGATGCTTACAACGTCCGGATGGACTATATGACCGCCGCGGTAGATATAGGTTACTTGGAGCGGATGCTAGTCGCTTTCTCATGGTGCTTGTCGAAGTATGATCGTACACCTAGCGCGTACTCCCAGTATTATTTGATGTGGCATTATAAATGGGTGATCAACGATATGTGGCGGATGCCCGAGTTCAGCTTGGCGCAGGTTGATTCCATTTTCGAGGATTTTAAAGAGCGATGCTTGAAATACGGTTATAATTTACGGCCTTACTATCATAAGAAAGTGAACTACTTGTTATCACAAGGGATGATTTCAGAGGCTGCACAATATTATAAACTGTGGCGGTCTACGCCTAGGGATGATTTGGCAGATTGCAAGGCTTGTGAGCAGAACATGTTTGGCATCTACAGCTTCCGCATTAATCATGTCAAGAAGGGCTTGCAAACGGTGAAGCCCATACTCAACGGCAAGATGGTTTGTAGTACGATACCGCAAAATACGTTCAGCCAAGTGATCATCCCGTTATTGAAAATGAAAGAGTATGAGCAGGCTGCTTCGATTGCGAAGAAAGCATATCGGGTCATTAAAGGACCGCGCTTTCTCGAGGAGCATGGCATGATGCTGGAGTTTTATACGGTGACAAGTATGGACAAGGCCGTGAAAATCTACAATGACACGATTCGTTACGGTTTGGAAAGCAAAGTGGGCTGGGATAAATTTAATTATTTTCTCTCCGTGCGCATTTTTCTCAGGGAGTGGCATAGGAAAAAGCGTAGAAGGAAGCTTGCTGAAGATGATCGTGTGACGCTGGATTGGCTGGATCAAGAGATTGCTGCATTAGCGGATGCATTCAACCGCCGGAACGGCAACGATTACGTGAATGAGTTTATTGTTGAAAAAGAGAAGAACACGCAGATGTTGATCAAGGCTTATCAGTTGCAGAGTTAATGGCAGGTGGTAATTGGAGCCGTGTTGGGGAATAGCGATGAGTGATCTGGAGGGGCTTTTGCTTATGAGGCGGCTTAGCTGCACAAAGCAAAGTCCCTCCGCCGTTATGGCGGAAGGGACAGTTCAACATAGGCTGCCGGATGGTCCGTTCGATCCAGTTCAGCCACGTGTTGCTGGACGTGAGTGGCTGTGCTACTTCGTTTGCTCAGAAAGGAATTCGCGCGGTATGAATGACGTACCCATTTTCAACAGCCCATTCCTCAAGACCACTCCAAAAACGCTCACAGGCTGCAACGATCCTCGACGAATCGGTTAATTCACCGGACATGACCATCCTCGCAACATCATCGAATCCGTCAGGGAGATTCGGCAGCTCCAATGCCTCTGGCAGAACCATGGCGCCAGTAGTGAACAGCTTCCGATTGTGCAATCCCACTAACATCGCACCGTACTGCGCAAACTGCATAGCCAAGTAGGGCAAGTAGGTGTGAGGGCCATTCAGATGTATGTTTCGAAGTTTGCCGATAAACTCGTACATTTCACCAACAAGTGTTTCGTTGATGGCATGCCTGAAATCCTCCTTGGTTGGTGATTCGGCGGCTTCCTTCAATGTTGGAAAAAAGCCCTTCGGATCATATAGACAAAGTGGAGCAAAGAAAGGGCCGTGCGTCAACGGCCATTCGCCATCCACCGTAGAGGCGTTTTCAAGCAGTACGTCCGCGCTGCACACGTTCACTTCCGCTTTCCAAGGCCCCGAAGACCATTCATAGCTGAATTCAATGGGCGTACTAGACTCACTAGGCTCGCCTAGTACACAGAACATCTCGATATCGGAGAAAGGGCCGTCCGTACCTCTGGAAACAGAGCCGTAGACCCCGATGGCTATGATTCGCTCCCCGTAAACCTCATGTAATCTCTCCGCAATCTCATGGCATGTTTGAAGCCTTTCGCTTCGCGACATTTTCATTGGGCCATTTATGTTCATCATTAGCGCGTATCTCCCTTTTAATAGTTTGGTTGAGTTCACACTAATGCATAAATGGCGGGCCACGGGCCTAACGAGGGACTTTCTGTGGATGCATCATAAGAAATCCTCCTACATAGATGTTGTTGAGGAGATTATAGCTTGCTTGGTTGACTTTTACAAAGTCATTCATAGATTATTCGAAGTCCATGAGTTGTCAGGGGATGAACATGCAATCAAATATCTAAAAATCAGCTAATAATATGACATCCTATGTTAAAATAAATAGGTAATTATTTCTATGTTTGAATTATAAAAAGGGGCTCTTTTTGAAAGGATGGTAGGTTTTTTGAAGGAGTTTGAACAAATAAATAAGACGGTATATGGAAATCTGGAGCAAATTTTGCGTAATCTTGATGATAGATTGGATTTGAAATTGTATGCACTCGTATTAGATGAGAAGAGAAATTGTATTAAAACACTTCGGGTCAAAAGTGTGTTAAGCGGTGAAGGTGGCCGAAACACGAAGGTCATTCAAGAAGAATTTAAGGAACCCGATGAGGTTTTCAAAAAACTTGGCCTCCCCCTGAAGAATCTGAATACAGATATAAGTCAAGTTGAGCTTGAAGTAATTCAGTCATCTGAAATAAGTCAAAATTCTAGTGTACCTGATGAAGCTGCCCTAGAGAATCGAGTTGATTTGGGGAAAAATTATGTTTCTCCGATTAAACAAGACTTTTATGAGTGGAATATTTTATACACTAACTCCTTTATTATTAAGCAAGATAAAGAAATTTCTCAGATGAAATACATTCTATCAATTGAGTATGTCGATGCTAATACAAGAAATATTTTTCTTGAAAGACCACAAATGTCCTTTATTAGAATGGTCCTAGATTATTATTTTCTAGACTACTACACGGTATTTCGCGATAACGATTTATTATTTCTTAATGAAGATACTGAACTTGAAAGCAAGTATAAAGAAAATAGTGCTCAGTTCCTTCAGCGAATGGCCCGTTTATTTTTTGGGAAAATTCAGGAGTTTATCATATGTGAGCAAAGTTTAAGCAATGTCTCTGGTCATTACATTGATTTATCGGAAAGGGTGAGAAACCAGAATTATATAAACAACTTGCTTGAAAAAATCGATGGCATTTCAACAAGAACGTATGAGGGTGAGAGCCCCTTTGGGTGTATGTTAATTATAAATGAGAATTTGCTGGCAAACAGTGATCTCATTCATTTCTCGATTAAGTTTCAAAATCATCAACCTATTCAATTAGAGGATGCCCGACGCATCCGAAAGCTTCTTGAGCTTACGAACAATGAGAGCGATTTGTACTTGATTGCAGATGACAAAGGCATTTATGGAGTAGGGACAATCAACTGGAGCGAGTTAGCCAATAATCTCGTGTTCAAAGTAGAGTTTAAGGGATTATCCAAATATGATTTGCTACTTATAACAACTGAGGAAAAGCCAAGTACAGATGCTCGTGTTGTTGCTGAAGATGAATCAAGGATATTTAAAATGACCACTAATTTAGAAATTGTGCCTCAGAAGTTAATAGGTATATCATTTAAAAACCCAGTAATTGCGTCAGGAGGCTTCACATCTGAACTGTTTAAACGAACAATGAGGGGCCAATTTAAGAACGCGGAGTCTATCACTGTTACAGATGAACAAATTGAAAAACTGGGGCTTGTCATTAAGAAAGCGACTGAACAGCAAAGCGGTACAATGGTGGTAATTACAGACCCTGAAACTGCGGAAGCTGAGTTGAAAAAGCTGCAAAAACAGTCTACACCAATTTTTCCGACGGAAATAAGCCCGACATTTATTAAACACCTTACATCTATTGACGGTGCGATTTATTTTGATACCACTGGATCTTGTCATGCTATTGGCGTGATTCTTGATGGGCTTGCACATGAGAGTCTAGGAGATGCAAGTCGTGGTGCGAGGTTTCATTCTGCATATCGTTATTTAAAAAAACTAAAAGATCGTAACAAGCCTTGCGTTATTGCGATCATTTCCGAGGATGGGATGGTCAATCTGATTCCAGAGCGTGTAAATGAAGCTGTTATTCGGCAATTGGTTGGGGATATGATTACTCACATCAAAGATGATAATGAAGATAGTGAAGAAAAGCTGCAAGATTGCGAGAAGCAACTTCAACAATTTGCAAAGGAGACAGAAATCGATCCTCAACACTATTTCAAGCTCGCATTTACCTTCTATGTAAAATCACGATATTTACAGGCTGCCGAATTTTACGAAAAGGGATATGAAGTTAATAGTAAATATACCTCAGATTATCTTCTTCTGGTCTTATCATATTTAAATTATGCTAGAAGTATTCAAGACGAGGATGAAAAAAAGCATGAATATTACATGAAAACTTTGAAGGGTATTGAACATGTATTCCAGCACGGTGCGGAATCGGAGATTACTATTGGCCTTTATACTATCCGCGGGATTTCACTTTATGAAGTTGGAATTGGGACTAAAGGAGCTACAAAGAAAGATTACTTCAACAGAGCATTGGCTGATTTTACAAAATCAATAGAAATGCAGAAAATTGATTCGCTCTTTAGAAATCATATACTCTATCAAAATCGAGGTGACTTATACAAGTCAATGGGAAATTGGAAGGCCGCTATTGATGATTATATAGATTCTGAATTAATAAAATCACAACAATATACTATTGATTTAATAGCGGAGCTTATTAAAGAGGGCATCCCATTATTTTTCCATGCTCAAGACAGTTACTTTGAAAAGAGAAGTGAACATCGCGATAGCGAGGCTCTTAAAAAGCTGCTAGAGGAACATGGTGCAAAATTGGATCCTAGCCATCCCTTAGTAGCGGCTGGTTTAGAGAAGCAACAGCCAGAAGACGAAGAGTAAACGAGGGAAAATATAATGGGCGTAGAGAAAGCAAGGCTAATAAAAGTAGTTTCTCGATCGACGAAAAGCAAGCTTGCGGTTATTTTTGTACATGGTTTAGCGGGCGACCCTCATGGCACATGGAGGAAATGTGAGCAATCCCCAACCATGATGGAATTACTCGGGCAAGATCCATCGTTGCTTGATGCGGAGATTTACAGTTATGGTTATCGGACAGGCTTTAAGCCGCTACAATATGATTTCAAGACGGTAGCAGAGCTGCTACACGGGGATATTCAGGTGGATTTAAAAGGAAAGGATATTGTTTTCGTAGCGCACAGTATGGGTGGATTAGTGGTGCAGCAATATATTGTGAATCGTTACGAAGATTTTGATGAGGACAACTTAAAATCAATAAAGGGTGCTGTTTATTTATCTGTTCCCTTCCACGGATCTGGGCTGGCTAATGTCTTTCCAAAATGGACGGTTAATCGCCAATTACAATCGTTGCGCAAAAACAGCCCTCATTTGGCTCAATTAGAGGCTAGCTGGAACAAGTATGTGTATCGGGGCGGGACAGAGAAGCTGCCCGAGAAGTTGAAACACGACATCTCACAGCTTGCACTGCGCGGAGCGCGGGATAGAGTCGTAGCAGAGGCTTCTTCCACTCCGCTATATTTGGGTGCAGATGTTGTGAATGTTGATGAGGATCATTCAAGCATTTGTAAGGCCGATCCTAGTAGTACGGCATACAAAACGATTCGTGATTTTGTGCAAAAGACGATGGAATCACAGGCGACAAAGCCTACACCTATGATATTTCATATTCACGGGTACGATAAACAGCAGTATGCGGAGCAACCGCAAGTCGAGTTGGATTGGCGCGAATATTTTGGTGTCTATGCCTCACCAAGGAAGCTGCCTTCTAGAGAGAATTGGAGTGCGATGACCACAGCATTGGAGAGTGCTGCTGATCACTGGGCGCAGAACCGAGCTGCTACGCAAGGTTACATACGCATATACACGAAGATTTGCTTGTCTGGTGGGGTTCTAATTGGAAGTAGATTTTCACGTGTAAGAGGAGCAATTATTGAAATAGAGCAAGGGGAGTACATTTGGTCGTCATTAAAGTCTGATCCTTCGTTTATAGTGTCGCCCGACATATGGATAGGAAATGATTTAAAGAGTTCACGCGCTATTTTGGTACTTAGCGTTACTAGGGATATTAAAGAGCCAGTGCATGCTCATTTGAAGCAAACGAATGTTCAATACCATACATTAATCAATGTACTTCCTCCGACTGGAGTAGGACATGATAGCATCGCAAGCGCAGAGCAGGCGGTCGCTTATGCCGTGAAAGTGAAGGCCATTGTGGATGATTTGAAACAACGAGGGATTGAACACATTGATTTATATCTAAACTGTCCGATAAGCGTAGCAGTCTTTGTTGGACATCATTTAACAGCTGTAGGTCCAATACAAGTGTTTGATTTTCAGCACCCAGGCTATGTTCCGGCTTGCCTGATTTAGTTGTGGTATAAAAACAAGGGCGATAGTGTACGAATTGTTGGCTAAGAACGTTTCTATCGCCCTAT
Source organism: Paenibacillus sp. 481 (assembly GCF_021223605.1). Taxonomy (NCBI): domain Bacteria; kingdom Bacillati; phylum Bacillota; class Bacilli; order Caryophanales; family Paenibacillaceae; genus Paenibacillus; species Paenibacillus sp. 481. The sequence continues at coordinate 1,436,920 of NZ_CP075175.1, read as the reverse complement.
TTAGATGCTTGTATATTCCTTTGATTAGTCTATACAAGCTTTGCGTCTTGTTAAACCGTCAACTCAAAGTAGCGCTGAACCGCTTCCGCAATCTCATGCTCCTCAAGCTTTTGCTTCGTTTTTTCCTGACCATTGACAGTAATTAACGTATTCCCTAACAGCGTAATGCGCCCGTTCTCCGTCACTCGGGACAAGAAATACATCTTGTTAAACATGGACTCAGGCGCCGTTTCCGTCAGCACACAAACAGGGTGTATCGTGTCCAAATTCCAGCGCTGCGAAGGCGTCTCAAAGCGATATAGCGTTTCATACTCGCCGTCACTCTTCTTCTGCAAATAGAACATGGAGTCGGCCTCGTTTTTCATGACGCGATAAGTCCCATCGCTATCAACGACTTCCTCCCCATTCAGCGGAACAGGTAGGCGTGGGCAGTTGCCCCCAAATCCTACATCAACCACATACTCCTTACCTTCAAGCGGTACGATGCTAAACAAATGGCCATGTTCCAAGGCCCAGACTCCATTGCCTACATGTACAGTTGCTGCCATTAGATAAGCGTGAAAGCCGAGCTCTTGTAACAAATGAACAAATAACCCGTTCAGTTCGTAACACACCCCGCCTTGCTGTGCATGTACCAATTTGTGATACAGATCCTCGACCTGCAAGGAGAGAGGCTTTTTTGACATAATATCAAGATTTTCAAAATGGACGTTGAGCACATGCTGTTTTTGCAGATGGGATAAATAGTCGAGACTGACTTCGTCTTTCTTGGTAGCTTGAATACGATCCAAATAAGTTTGCACGTTCAACTTGATCACCAATCCTTTTTATTAAAATGGTTATGTGAATACTATTTATGAATGAAATGGGGACTTCATTAGTCTAGAGCAAAGGTACATGTATAGTGTAAGGTGATTTTTAGATAATTAAAAATATATAATTTATAATCATACTCATAATGATTTTTATATGGATTAAAGGTGGAAATGATGGATGGACTTGCTGCAACTCAAATATTTTCAAACCGTTGCCCGTACCGAACATATGACCAAGGCAGCGCGTGAGCTACATATCGCCCAGCCAGCTCTCAGCGTGATGATTGCACGTTTGGAAGAGGATTTAGGGGTACCGCTGTTTGATCGGATCGGGCGACAAATCCGGCTCAATGTGTTCGGCAAAGCTTTTCTCAAAAAGGTGAACAATGCGCTTGGGGAGCTGGAAGAAGGTCGGCGCGAATTGGAGGATTTAGCGGGATTGGAGCGGGGGAGTATTTTACTGGCGACAACTACCTTGTATCGCGTAGCTGATTTTTTAGGGCCTTTTTTAGCCTTGCATCCGCACGTGAACTTTCGCATTACGCAAGCCATTACCGAGGACATGAAGATTGAATTACTCGAAAAAGGCGAAATCGACTTCTGTCTCGCCACGGCATCTATTCAACGACCTGGAATCGTTAATTTACCACTACAGACTGAAGAAATGGTACTGGCTGTGCCACCTACACATCGCCTTGCAGGCCGCAGCCGTATTCGGCTTAGCGAAGTGGCCAATGACCCGTTCATTAATTTGAAGGCAGGGTATAGCTTCCGTAAAATTACTGATGAATGTTGTCATCGAGCGGGGTTTATCCCGAACATTATTTGCGAAGGTGACGAGCCCGCAGCTATTAGCAGTTTGGTTCGGGCGGGTCTTGGTGTCGCGTTTCTGCCGATAGCTGCCAAGCGCGAAATACCGCCGCTTAATCTGCTTCATATTGAAGAGCCGGCTTGTCAGTGGACACCTCACTTGGTGTGGCGAGAGAAACAATATTTATCGCTTGCGGCCCAAGCGTTTCGTGAATTTGTTGTGGCGCATTATACGCAAGTATCGCCATAATCGGATTTCAATAAAGCGTTTACAAAAATCCAGCAATCGATTAAAATACACATAGGTTTATATTGGAAGGAGAATTCATAGCTTATGCCAGAATCCTTGTAGTGGACGTAGAGAACACCTAAATTTCGTTATCTATTTAGTTAACGGGATACGTGTGTCTTCTTGACCCATTACAAGGAACTTCGGGCTAAGTATGTACCTATACTTGCGGAGTGCCTTTTTTGAGGCACTCCGTTTTTTTTGTACCCATAACCAACAATCAATTACACAAGAGGTGCTTAACGATGAACCATACACATACATTCACGATCGACACTGATTCAATCCGTTTGCGGACATTTTCAACAGCCGACTATGAAGAATTGCATCAACTGACAAGACAATCAGAGATTACGGACATATTACCGGATTGGAACATGACGGAGGAGCAGCTTGAGCAATTTTTATCGTTTGTGGTAGGCAGCTACGAGAAGTTTGATCCTCACAATGTGCAAATCTTACTGGCGGTGGAGCACAAGGAGGACAAGCGACTCATTGGCTGGTGTGGCGTATTTCCAAATGACTTATTAGATCCGGCAGCTCGAGAAGTTGCTTATGCCATTTCAAAGGATTACAGAAATCAGGGGTACACGACAAGCGTAGTTCGAGCGATCGCCTCATTTGTCTTTGCCAACACAGAGCTTGCTCGAATTGTTGCTATCGTCAAACCGTTTAATGTGGCTTCACGAAGAGTAGTGGAAAAGGCGGGGTTTGATCATATTCGTCTAACGAAGCTAGCAGACCAGCAGGAATACGACTATTTTGAAATGAGAAAACATACAGCACACGAAGCCGAAGAGACAGAAGAAACAGAAGAAACGGAAAAAACGGAAGAAACCGAAGGGGACATCAACAATATGATGATTCAGTTTCGCAGAGCACAAATTGAAGATGCTGCACAACTTTCAGCTTTGATGAAAAGGACGTTTGATCAGGAGATCCAGAAGTGGCATACAGGTGATGGAGCCCCGGACAGCAACCTTCGTCCGCCTGGCTACGATTCGCTGGAAATGCACAGGTACTTGACTCGGGAATTGGATTATTACGCGATTGTATTAGGAGGAATAGAAGGAACAATAATCGGTGGCATCTCGGTCGAATCTTCGGGCAAAAGACATGCCAGACTCGATAAGATCTTTATTGATCCGAGCTATCAGGGGCGAGGATTGGGTTCCAAGGCCATTGCATTCATTGAAAGTGAATTCCCAGCTGTTGAAGAGTGGAGATTGGAGACGTCGAGCAGGCAAATTAACAATCATTTTTTCTATGAAAAAGCGGGCTACGTGCGGACGTATGAGTCGGAGGATGAGTACGTGTACGAAAAAATAATGGCTGGAAACGTCGAGCATTCAGCTACTGCTCCATCGAAATTTAAGGATCAGAACCTTTCGCATACGCAGTTTGAGAGCTGCGCCATGAATGGGGCTGATTTTTACAAAATGAACGTGGAAAAAGCCTGTTACAGCAACAGCAATCTAAGCGGCAGCCAATTTACGGACTGCAATCTAAGTCACTCTACATTTAAAAATATGAATCTCACTAACGTCCTGCTTGCTGATTTGAGATTGAGCAATAGTGAAATAGCGCTGGTTTCTTTAGATGGGGTTCGCTTTCACGATACGAATCTAGGCGCCTCCCATACGCCTATGACATTTGAAAGATGTGATCTACGTGGGACGGAGATACGCGGGAGCAATCTGTCGAACGTAAATATCGATCAGTGCAACATTTCGGGGATGAAAATTAACGGTATACCTGTAGAGGAACTGCTACGTGCATACGAGCAAACGAATGGAGACTAACTAGCGGCACATTGAACACGCAACAAATAGGCTGCGAAAAAGCTGCGCACGAGCTGCGGGCAAGCTGCAGTCTACGGTATACAAATGAATACTATATACCAAAAATGTGCGTACTGTTAATATTTTTATCCATAATCTACACTGTGCTTATGAACTGGAATAACGAGAGCGGAAGGGGAAATGAACATGCAAAACGTAAAAGATCAGATTATGGAGGCGCATCAATTTCGCCATGCTTGCAAGGAATTTGATCCCGCGAAAAAGATAAGCGCCGCCGACTTTGAGTTTATTTTGGAAACGGGACGTTTATCCCCAAGCTCGTTCGGGTTTGAGCCTTGGAAATTTGTTGTCGTCCAGAACTCGGAACTGCGCGACAAGCTGCTTCCGGTCACATATGGAGCCCAAAAACAATTGCCAACATCGAGCCATTTTGTAATAATGCTCTCTCGTACGAAGGCCGATTTGATGGCGAATTCTGAGCATATCCAACGGATGATAACAGAAGTTCAGCAGCTTCCAGCGGACATCCAGCAACTCAAAGGAGAGGTCTATCACAAATTTCTCGAAGATGATTTTAAGTTGCTTGAGCACGAAAGAATTGTCTTTGAATGGGGCAGTCGCCAAACGTATATCGCTTTGGGCAATATGATGACTGCAGCTGCGCAGATCGGAATCGATTCCTGCCCTGTGGAAGGGTTCCACAAAGAGAAAGTAGAGCACATTTTACAGGAAGAAGGAATACTTACGGGTCATTTCGGGGTTGCTTGCATGGTTGCATTCGGATATCGAATTCAAGAGCCTCGTCCCAAAACGAGACAAGCGATGGAACACATCGTGGAGTGGGTGGACTAACACCTTAGCACTCACTAGCTCGCTAAAAAATAGGAGAAGGCAGCCGCGCGCTGCCTTTTTTTATTAACGTGGTAGTGTGGGCAGTGTGGTAAACTACAATGGTGTAACTACGCTCAAATTTGCTAGGTAGGTTCCATTTTTTATACGTAAAGGAGTGCATGAATGATGACTGTCCGTAAAAGGAGATTTGGCGATGCACCTAATGGAGAAGCGTGTCCCGTTGAGTTTACACTTGATATTATCGGCGGAAAATGGAAAGGTATTTTACTGTATCATCTGATGGACGGTACGAAACGATTTAATGAACTCCGTAAAATTTGTCCCCATATTACGCAGCGCATGTTGACCTTGCAACTAAGGGAGCTAGCAGAGGACGGCGTTATTCACCGTGAGGTATATCAGCAAGTGCCACCGAAAGTGGAGTATTCGTTAACCGAGTTCGGAAGAACGTTGGAGCCTATTCTTGTGCTTTTGAAGCAATGGGGTGAATCCTATAAGGATCAGTGTAATAGGGCGGCTGACAAGCGTGACAAGGACATGGATAACGAAGAGAATTCCTAATTATTAGACGCTTCTTCACCCTTGTTATTTATTCCTTTACCATAATGATCCACTGCAAAGCTAAATAACACTTTAAGCATAAACAATAAAAAGATAGTCAACATATAGGGCTGTATATTTGGCAACAGTGGCATCCCACCCAGGCCCACAGATAGAAGTAAGCCTGCAACATGCAGTTGTGATCGTTTGCCGAGTAGCGCATTCACGATTAAAGCCCCTGCAATTGTATACGCCCACACCCCAATCGAGTACCATATATGTGTATCTAATAGAAGTGCAACAAGGATGATGTGGGCATGTATCGCAATAAATACGATTCGATTCGTTTTTCTTGCCGCATAAAAGTTGCTGGTTGAAGCAGTGAAATTAGCTATACACCCAGAAAAAATATCGAAAATAAGTAGTAATGCCAGTGCGGTACGCCACAACGGTAATTGGTCCGTTAACGCAGGAAATAGCACATATAATGCAGTGGTTAACAGCCCGCCAAAAAGCAGGATGGACAAGATCGACGCCATAGACTGCTTCTCACCGAACACATCATGTAAAAATAAAGGAATCCGTAGTTGCTTCATTTTAACAGCACACTCCCATCATAAAGTAATGTTTGAACAATCACTTACTTTTGTAGGTATAGCGTGAATGGATATCATGACTACAACATGATTGTAATTGAACAAAATGGAATTGGCGATGCTTTATTTCACGATGTTCAAGATTGTGCTGTTCTTCTATGGACTAGTTGGACAGTCGACATGTAAGTAGCTGTAGTGCTGCGTTTGAGCTCCTCCCACATAAAAAGCCAACTGCAATTAGCAGCTGGCCTCTAAACTGTTTTTGAAGGATAGGAATGGTGAACAGGTTCATATAGGTGCATGGAATCTACATGATGTCGGTTATATTTCTATGCTCCACCCATCGAATGCTCCAAAGCGCGGTCTCTGTTCACTACTTTGGACGTAGGCCACAACAGATTGCCGAACAAAATGCCCAACAAACCTAGCACGGCAACTAAAATTCCGATCATTAAAAATGTTTGCATCGGGCCGATAGCTTGCACCAAGGTTCCGCCAAGCAGGGGTGCTCCAATCATAATCGTTCCTAGGATGGTGCTCTGAATCCCGAATACACGGCCTGTCATATGTGGAGGTGTCTCTTTTTGCAGGCAATAGCTGAAAGTAATCATAAATATGCCGTTGCCCAAGCCCATTACGAACCCTAGTATCAATACAGGAAGAACCGATACGCCAGGCTCGAGTAATCCCAGTCCTGCCACAGATATGCCTATCAGCACGTAGCCACTACCAAATTTCCAACCATAACCCGATTCACGGTTCATTTTGTTCATCGCCGTAATGATCGTTATGGCACCTACACCTGATGCTGCAACTAACCAACCGAGCAAAGATTCTTGCTGGGGAGCAATGGTCCGAAAGAGGCTGGTGAACTGAAAATCGATCATCTGGATAGAGAGTGCCCCAGTTATCCCGAATAGCATCGTGTTGAACAGCAGTCTGCTATGGAAAATAAAGCTCCATCCTTCTTTCCACATCGTACGTAGCGGAACTCGTTGCTCTGTTGCAGATACGGAGAGGGATTCCCCCTGAACTTCTTTCTTGATGTTTATCACCTCTGCGTCCTTGACGGTGAGCAAGAGGATATAAGCACCGACCCTGAAGCAGGCGCATATCAAAATGCACCATTGTGGCGACAGGAAGGATAAAGCGACGCCGCCCAATAAAGGCCCAGCGATCTTGGAACCTTGATTCACGATCCCGTTGAGTGAAGTAGCTTGCAGCAGTTGATCCTCTCTTACGATGCTACGTGTTAGCGACTGCTGAGCGGGCACGTTTAACGTTGAGATGGCCGAACGCAACATAAGCAAGGAAAGCAGCCACCACATATTTGGAGCGAGCAACACGAGCAACGTTAAGACTGCCGTGAGCAGATCGCACATTCGCATCAGCTTCAGCTTGTTCAGCCGATCGGCAGCGACACCTGCAACGGAACCGAGCAAAATATTAGGCAGTGCGATGGCGATCGGGATTAGGGCCAGCATGAGCGGGCTGGCATGCCAACGATAACCTACGAGCACCTGAATAGCCAACATGTCGAACCAGTCTCCGAAGGTTGCTGAAGCATAAGCGCTATATACACGCCTAAATACTTTGTTACGAAGCAGGCTTGTTCCTGCTTGTTGAGTAGTTGTCATTAGGTATTCCTCCGAATCACAATAAGTTCATAAAGGGTATGAACCTACTGTAGCGGAGAAATGTCAGAGGATTATCAGAGCATCATTAAAGTATGATCACAGCGCCATCAGAACATTATCAGAGAATGATCAGACCACCATCCAAAGTAGGTTAGAAGCGGTTTAGTACATTTTGTAGCGTAGCTTCCAGCGGCCCTGACAGCTTATTGAAACCGATCTGCTCCTGTACTTCCGCATACTTATCGATGTATTTTTGCTGCAACTCTTTTTTTGGCGGAAACAGGCCACAGTAATAATGAATTCGGATTAGGGCAAACAGCCGTATCGGAACAAAGCCGGACTTGTCCAAAATGTGCAGCCCCTCGTCCAATAACTTCTCCGCTTCACGCCATTCTTGACGCTGTAACATCCAAAGCCCCTTGACCACCTTGTAACTCCCAACTTCACGCAGAAAAGGCTTGCTAGGCAAAATGTCAACTTCAATCGTCTCCGCCATTTTTCTCAGCTCATTCTCTTCGGCTCCTACAACGAGGTTTACAAACATTTCTGTGATCGCCGTTTGTGGTCTGAAATTCTCATAAATGGGATCGGTAATCACCGAATGACTCATCATCAACCGCTCCAGCGCTGCATCAGGCTTGCCTGCCATGGTATACAGATCAAGGATGTTGAGAATCTCCATTTCTAGTTGCCGGTCAGGGGACAACCGTTTCTTCGCAAGTATTTGCTCACAAAATACAAGCTTCTGCTTCGGGTCGCCCGAAAAAAGATAGAACAACAGTAGCCAATAGATGCGTTCGCTCAGTGGAACCTCGTCGGTATGGAGCAACCATTCCAGATCGCCTTGTACAAAATGGACATAGACGGAATAAAACGGATCTAGCTCATAGCCAAGCACATCCTGTTGGCGTGCGAGGGTCAACATCGAACGACCTTGGCCGTATTGATGGTATTTTCCGAATACATCCCGCATTGCGTCATACAACTCTGGATCTTGGGTAGTAGGGTTCGCTTGCTCAGCAGTCTTTGGACGCAACACGGTCAGGCGGTACCCTAATCCACGGACCGATTTGATCTCCAGATCGATAAAAGGACGCAACTTCTTACGCAGCCTGTATATATGATCATCCACCGTCCGTTCAACCGGATATTCCAACGGCCATACGTTATCCAGCAGCTGTTCCCGGCTGAATGTACGATCGCTGTTACGGTAGAGAAATTGAAAAAGAGCGAATTCCTTGGGCAGTAGCGCTACCGTTATGCCTTCCGCTGTCACTTTATATTCACTCGCGTATAATTCTAGTTGCATCCAGGTAACCCTTCTTTCCTATGGACTAGCTTTATGAGCTAAGTATACCAGCTGCCCTTTGTCCTACACTACAAAAAATGCCTATAATTCGTTAACGATCCGTGTGGAAGCTTGGGGGAATTGACCAATTTAATTGGAAAAAAGAAGTTGTGATCCATTAATGAAATCGTTCCAATTTAGATCAACGTTGCGGTATAAATGGAGGGTTTGCTCATTTTCGGAGATAAATCTTAAACGAACTTCACTGTTGTATGAAATACGAGCCCGTCTTCTTTTTTGCAAATGGGTTGCATAAACTGGGAACGTATACGTACGTACAGGCCAGATGTGCAGCTAGAGGAGGGATGCGGTTGAGCAAATGGCGACCGAAAGGTTGGCGTGGAGGCGGCACGCTGTTGGGGCAGTTGCTGCATGCATGGAAAGCGGGGAGGACGAAACGCTGGGGCTCTAGTTGGAGATGGCCAACGCGGCGCAACCGCGTAGAGACGGTTAGCAGCTTCAAACAACAAGCAAAGCCACGCTCACCAAGATGGTACAGTCGTCCGGGGAAGCCGCGCAGCAAACGTAAAGCTTGGTTTATTGCGCTCGTCATCTTCTTTTTTCTATCCGTACAATTATTCGTCTACGTTGATCGTCATTTGCGTGGCCCGATTATGCATCTTGCCAAAATACGTGTGAAACAAATTGCCACGCAAGCGATTAATAAAGCGATTACGAATGAAGTGATGAAGGATAGAAAAATTGATAAATTAGTGGATTGGAAGACGGATTCACGTGGCAAGGTGACAAGCTTTGTTCTGAACTACAATGAGCATATGCGCATAACGGCTGATACGGTGAATATCGTTCAGTCGTCACTCAAAGAGCTTGGGATGATAAATGATCATATCCCGGTCGGCCAAGCACTAGGCAGTCCGCTTATTGCCTCATTTGGCCCACGTGTGCCGATTAAGATGGAACCGCATGGCGTCGTCAAAGTCGATTTGAAGACGAGGCCGATCAATGTGGGCATTAACATGGTATTAGTTGAAGTGTATATCAAAATCGTGGAGGAGGTGTCCATCGTCATTCCTTTTGATTTGGAACCGGAAGTGGTGGAAACCGAAATTCCGATTTCGTATTTGCTCGTTGTCGGCGACGTGCCGATGTACTATTACGACGGCTCAGGTCGGCCAGTTGGCAACAATCGCGAGCAGGCCCCGCCATTGTCACTGCCGATGCAGCCGCCTGCCGCTGGCACGGATGCTCATGCTGGACCACCGCCAGCGCCATCTAATGAAAGTGGCGGTATTAGCAATAACTCTCATCCGACGACATCCCATCCGGCCACGTCCGTTCCGTCGCAATCGATGCATTCAACGAACCTGACGAGCCCGACGCATTCGACGAACCCAACGAACTCAACGAGCCCGACTACAATGAACCCTTTGGGCCCCATTGTAGTGCCGCAGCGTCCTGAATCGCAAGGGAGTGGCGATGGCGGGGGAGCTAATACGGAGGGTTTCACGCCTTCAAATGAAGGGAACTAGAAACAAGGGGCTGTCCCATACCCCATAGCCGATAGCTCATAGCTCATAGCTCATAGCCTCATATCAACAACGACTAAAGCCCGCATCGCTGCGGGCTTTTTGCTCGAAAACGCATATCCGGGCCGCCTACGAAGCAGGCGAACTTTTCTTGACTTGCTTCGCTTTTTCACGCTCCTTTTTCTCTTGCTTAAACTGGCGAATATCGCTCGATTCCCATTTGCGCAACAAAGGATACGGATCAAACGCATACTCAAGCAGCCCACGATCCCGATACACGCCGAAATGCAAGTGAGGCGGGAATTTTCCCGATGTGCCAGGCTTGCCGTACCCTGAGCTACCAACCCATCCGATCGGCTGACCTGGGACGACGATATCGCCTAACTTCATATTTTTTTCGAAGCCGGACAGATGAGCGTAGTAGTGATAAATATTGTTTAAATCACGAATGCCGATCCGCCAACCCCCGTACCGATTCCATCCTTTAATCTCGACGATTCCGTACGAAGTGCTGCGCACAGGCACGCCATGCGGAGCAAATATATCCGTTCCTTCATGAATACGGAATCCGCCATAATGTCGGCCCATTCCCCACGTGCTACGGTAAGAATAGACAGCGGAAACCGGAAGCGGAAATGCCGAACCGTACAAGTCCAATCGGTCAAAATGCTCGTAAATGCGTGCAAACTGCTTTATGCGCTGCACCGCTCGTGGGTTGTGATAATAGTTCCATAATCCGATACCGAAGTCATCTTCACCTAAGCCAAATGAGCCAATATATGCCGCTAAGCTGTAGAGTAAATCGTCATCGTTATTGTATTCCGCTTTAGCGTCACCGGAGCCGTCTCGACCCAAGCCCTTAAAAATCGAGATGGAGCGCGGATTGCGATCTTCCCAATCTGGATTCAGCATGCCGGCCCACTTTGGAGGTTCAATATAAATGCCAATTTTGCGTTCAGGATGCGCTCTATGTTTAGGATTCGCTCTCGTTAACGTTCGCTCATACTGATCGATGGCGGCTAAGCGATACCAAGGAATGCCGGTAGTTGCACTTATTTTTTCATATAACAGCCGTACGTCTCTCCATAAAAATGCAGATTTATCTTTATCCCCTTCAGATGATTTCGGTTCCACGTGCAGCGCTTTATTAGAAGCAAGAGCCTGCTTATTTCCGCCTGCTATCCATGCGTATGCACTTGCTGGTGTGATTGCTTGTCCACACCACAACATTGCAGCAAGTAAACTCATTACGATAACACTTCTGCGTCCCAAGAGAAGCCCTCCTTGTTCCAGTTTCTTAATCTTATTTACATTTATAATGCGCGTTGTTGAGCTTTTTATCCAAAGGAACACGGAGGTATGGATTTTATTAGGTTCATGGTATAATCTATAATTAGGTCAAGGTAAGCGAACAGAGAAAGAAGGTCAGCTCCATGAAGCCAAAAGAAAAAAAGCCCGACTGGATACGCATTAAACTGACCACGGGTGAGAACTACACAGAAATCAAAGAGATGATGCGTTCTAAAACGCTCCATACCGTTTGTGAAGAAGCGCGTTGTCCTAACATATACGAGTGCTGGGCGAATCGTACGGCTACGTTCATGATTTTGGGCAGCATTTGTACGCGTGCGTGCCGATTTTGTGCTGTCAATACGGGCATGCCTACTGAGCTCGATCTCGAAGAGCCAGAACGCGTAGCGGAAGCGGCTGAGAAGATGGGACTTCGTCACGCAGTTATCACGTCAGTAGCACGTGATGATTTGAGTGACGGTGGTGCATCGATCTTCGCTGCAACGGTACGAGCTGTTCGGAAGCGTCTTCCATTGTGCACCGTTGAAGTGCTTATTCCAGACTTTATGGGCAACAAGGATGCGTTGCAAGTGGTTATGGATGTGAAGCCAGACATTATGAACCACAATATTGAGACAGTAGAACGTATGTCTGATCGCGTTCGTGCGAAAGCGAAATACGAGCGTTCGTTGGAGCTATTGAGACGTGCTAAAGAAATGAACCCAGACATTCCGACGAAATCGAGCATTATGCTTGGTGTAGGCGAAGAGTGGGATGAAATTTTGAAATCGATGGACGATTTGCGTGCAATTGGCTGCGATATTTTGACATTGGGTCAATATTTGCAACCGACGCCTAAGCACTTGCGCGTAGATAAATATTACCATCCAGATGAGTTTGCAGTATTGAAACAAGAAGGTTTGAAGCGCGGCTTCAGCCACGTTGAGTCGGGTCCAATGGTACGAAGCTCGTACCATGCGCACGAGCAGACGAAGTCTGCAACGGCAACGTTGGCAGCTGCTAAGGTATAAGATTTGCGAGAATGTCGCCGATTAGTCGTTATCGAATCGGCGACATCGTAATCTTAGCCGCCCGCGTATCGGATGAACGACCGGGGAAGGAGGATTCGCGGCAGTGATTCATATCGGCGGAAAAATGTACGATCTTGTACACGAACATAGAACGGCGTGGAACCCTGAGGCGTTTCGCGATCGCTACAGCGAGGTGCTGGAGCGGTATGACTACATATTGGGAGATTGGGGCTATAGCCAATTGCGGCTAAAGGGCTTTTTTAAGGACAATCACCCAAAGTCAACGAAAGAATCCTCATTTTCGAGTGTGATGGATTATGTGAATGAGTATTGCAATTTTGGTTGCGCTTATTTTATTTTGGAAAAAGTGAGCAACAAAGACGCGCGTTGGCGTCCGCCAACTGAGGAGAGCGATTGGAGCGGAGAGCAAGAAGGAGCTGCTGCTTTAGAAGAAGGCAGCACTGCTGAACACGGAACTGCTGATCAAGCTGCACCTCAACCGCAAGGTATCTCGCTTCAACCGAAGGCGAACGCGCCAGAGGCTACGACAGCTGCTGTGCCAAGTGAGCGCAAGCCTAATCGGCAGCGTACTCGTCAGAAGCCGCACAGTAAATCCGGCTACCAAGGAGCTTCGCGTTCCGAACAAGCTCGTGAAGGACGTGGTACAGGCAAGGACCGCGATTCACGTGAGGCTAAAGACGTGAAAGATAACCGTGAAGGCAGAGAACAGCGAGATTCGAAGGCAGCTCAAGAAACGAAAGCAGCCTCGGAAGCGAAGAGTGCTCAAGGCTCAAGACCTGCGCAAGAAGCGAAGGTTGCTCATCAGGCAAGACCTACGCAAGAAGCTAAGACTGCTCATCAGGCAAGACCTACGCAAGAAGCTAAGGCTACTCAAGAGACAAGACCTACGCAAGAAGCGAAGGCTGCTCAACAGGCAAGACCTGCGCAAGAAGCTAAGGTTGCTCAAGAGACAAGACCTACGCAAGAAGCGAAGGTTGCTCAACAGGCAAGACCTACGCAAGAAGCTAAGGCTGCTCAGCAGACAAGACCTGCGCAAGAAGCTAAGGCTACTCAAGAGACAAGACCTACGCAAGAAGCGAAAGATACAAAAGACGCTCGCACCACGCACTAAAGCTTTGCATGACGTGAACGATGCGGAGTTGTAAACTTTCATATGCACGAAAAGGTGAAAGCCCTATGATCAGACGGCATGAGTAAGCATGCGTCGATTTCAAGGGCTTTTTGTGCGTGATCCTATGCAGTTACGTGATTTGACACCCGTTCTCGTCGTAGCCAAGAAACGCTTCACGAACACGATTCCAGAACGGGAAAGGACGATAGCGAACAAAAGTCACTTTTTGACTCGCAACACGGCAGCGGATGGACCGTAAATTTTCGACCGGAAAAGTAAGATGATCGACCGTCAGCAGCAGCCGCTGCTTTTTGCGCGAGAAAATATTACAGGAATGATGCTTAGGTAAAATTAATGGTGAACCAAGTGTGCGATACACACGGTTGTTAATGGAAGCGATTTCGGCGATTTGAATGGATTCAATTGAAGGATGCACCATAGCTCCGCCAAGACTTTTATTATAGGCTGTGCTTCCTGATGGTGTAGATACACAAATGCCATCGCCTCTGAACATCTCAAACAACTGGTCGTTAATGTCGATTTGGGCAACTAGTGTGCCGTCTAGCCCTTTAAGGGTAAACTCATTTAAAGCGATAAACGTCTTCGGTATATCATCGTCGCCATCGATTTCCAGCTCAATTAACGGATACTTCGCTGTACGTGGAGCGACTCGTTCCTGCTGCATATTGTCAGCCATGTATTGAACAAGCAGTTCAAGTTCGTCTGCTTTCCAATCCGCAAAAAATCCAAGATGACCTGTATGAATACCTACAAATGACGTTGAATCCAATATCGGAAAGTATTGATGAAATGCTTGCAGCATCGTTCCGTCCCCACCAATTGAAATAACAATTTCAGGGTGAGATTCATCTCGTGTAAGCCCATGAGCAGCAGCCAGTTCGTGAAAACGATTCGTCAAGGAAGCAGATAGTTCATCGCCTCGATGTAAAACAGCGTATCTCAAGGTGTTAGCTCCTTTTTGGTACGGGATATAATGAGCAGTATCAAAAAAACTTCATTTTCATATTATACGTTCTGCTCATGGAAAACAATCGCCATATTCGATTACACCGATGTTTGCGCGTTATCAATAGATAACGTTTCGCTACGGTTTCGTGTGTGTTCCGTTATTTTTTCGTAAAAAAAAGGACCCTTACCTGCCGAATCAGATGAATCAGCAAAGATACAGTGAGTAAAATGGCTAAAAGAATCAAGCTCCACCATAACCCGGTGAGCAAAGCTTGCTGTGCCATCGTCCACACCGAATATTCAGTGACAGTTAGGCCGCTGTTGGGCAACCAGGCCGCCAATTGTGGCTGCCACAGCTGCGCTAGTGGATATATAAAATAGGCGGCAACAGCAGCTATCATACTGTGCAACAATCGAGCTACTAAAAATGGCGTGTAGCGTAAGTCTGTCTGGTTCATAATGCTAGCCACTTGTGCATGGACAGATAGGCCAGCCCAAGATAATATCCACGCCGCCGCAACCACTTGCGCGTGGACACCGGCCGTTGCGGCAGCGCCCGCCTCTTTAGCCCCGAGCGTGACTTCGAACAGTCCGCCAGAAAACGATGCAGCCAGCGTAGCGGGTAAATGCAAGGCTCCCAGTACGGCTTGCAGCAGTACGTTCCACACATTCATAATGCCAACAGTAGCAAGCAGCTCTAACAGGACAGAAAAAAAGACGACTAGGCCCCCAACGACGACCATTAATTTTAACGAAGATTCAATGGCTTCCTTCAATAATGTGCCTAACGGGCGGCCATCTTGCTGACGTGCTTCATGCATCGCATAAAATGCTCGCAACAGAATCGAATTAGACCATTTACGCTGCCGCGAATGCGTTGCTTTAGGTTCGTGATCGTTGCTCTCTTGTTGCTGTGTAAGCGGAGACCGATAAGCGTGAAAACGCATCAGGACACCAACGAGCAAGCCAGAACAATAATGAGCCAAAGCGAGCGTGACAGCTAAGCCAGCATCGCCAAAAAATCCGACGGATACAGCGCCAATCAAAAATATCGGATCAGACGTCGTCGTAAATGCGACAAGTCGTTCGCCCTCTTCGCGTGAGATCAGGCCCTGCATACGCAATCGGGTCGTCAGCCTTGCCCCTACGGGATAGCCGGAGGCGTAACCCATCGCCACGACAAATCCCCCTACTCCCGGCACACGAAACAGTGGCCGCATCACCGGGTCTAATAGCGTGCCGATGAAATGGACGATCCCGAACCCAAGCAACGCTTCAGATATAATAAAGAACGGAAGCAGTGACGGAAAAAGCACATCCCACCATATCGATACGCCACGCGCAGCCGCGGACATGACGACAGAGGGGTGCTGGATCATTAGCAGCAGCGCTGCGCTAAACAAACACGCTATAACTAGCGTGCTTAGGCGTGTCCGATAGTTGGTGCGCATGCGTCAACTCCTTCCTCGACATACATCATGTGTTACGTTAAACGTATCACTCCAACATATGAACAAGCCCTCTTATTCATGCTTAGTAAGCGCAAAGCATTTTGTCTTCATTCTGTAATCAAAATGTAAAGAAACCGGTTGCATGATCGCGTATTTTTCTGGGAAAGATTATGATAAGATAAGGATAGAGAACGATGAAATGCGTATCCGTCGGTAAGGGGTGATGGGAATGAGCATAATAGCAGGCATCCTTGTTTGCGCTTTCGTCTACGTCATTCGGGAATCTTTAATGGGTCCACCGGAAGAGGATTGGGAAAGCTAAACATATTCATTCGATACAGTACGGCGCTGAATGTTAATCAGCGTCTTTTTGTTTACGTTAAGCATAGCGAATGACGGTGATTGTATGCTCTGATTAGGCACATCGGATCAATTAGGAATGAAACAAGGATGTGTTCATAAAAATGAGCCTTTCGTCGGCATCAGATAAATGATACTATTTGCCTATACACTTAAACCAAAAAAGCACTTTTTTTGTAACCATTAACGATTAACGCGTATTAAGGAGTAGACGATGCAAAAATACAATCAAACCATATATGAAGCGGTTGGCGGCGAAGCAGGTGTTCGCCAAATCGTTGAAGCTTTTTATCCGAAAGTGCAGGCAAATCCGTTGATTGGCCCACTTTTTCCGGAAGATATTGATCCGGTCATCGAAAAACAATATATGTTCTTGTCCCAATTTTTTGGTGGGCCGATGCTGTTCTCAGAGCAGTATGGACATCCGATGATGCGCGCTCGACATATGCCGTTTCCGATTACACGTGAAAAAGCGGATGCTTGGCTACAATGTATGCGCGAGGCGTTAGACGAAATTGGGATGGATAATGAGTTGGCGGATATGGTTATCCAGCGTTTATCGGGGCCAGCCTATCATTTTGTAAATACACCTTAGCAGAAGAGGAGAACTTCCGTGATAATAGAAGCGCTATTCCAAATCGATGCAGATTGTCCGTACTGTGAGCATACATTCAAAACTTCACGAGTGCGTTCGAGCTTCAAGCGGCCTTATAAAATGGATAGTGACTTTTGTCCTCATTATAAAGAGGACAGACCTAACCCTGATTTTTACGTTGTGCGGGTATGTCCCAAATGTGGCTGTGCCTCAACAGAGCATGCAACCAAACGCTGGCTTCCGCATCAACGTGTTGCGTTTGAAGCGAAGGTAGCTAAGCAATGGCAATCACGTGAATATGGTGGTGAGCGTTCATGGGAAATAGCGTTGGAGACGTATCAATTGGCGCTAGTTACAGCGCAAGCTATTTCGGAGAGTCAACGTGTCATAGCCGGATTGCTTCATCATATGGCTTGGTTATTTCGTTATCGCGGTGCAGAAGAGCTAGAGAAGCGTTATTTGCAATTTGCGCTTGATGCTTACATTAACACGTACGAGCAAGAGTGGCGCGATCAAAATGATGCGAAGCTTATTTACATGATCGGGGAAATGCATTTGCGACTGAGCCAATATAACGATGCCGCAAAATGTTTTGCCCGTATCATTCATGATAAGCGGATTATGGATGCTTCTGTGATTCGCGCTGCCCGTGAGCAATGGGTAGTGATGCGGGAGCGGATGGCTGCGGATAAGCTAGGTGAACCAGATGTGAAGCTGGAAGAAAAGAGTACGAAATTAAAGTATATATCGGGTTAATTCATTGTGAAATGGAACACCGAGCGGTGAAGCCCCCTGTCACGATAACGACAAGGATAAACAATAGGTACAGAGTGTACAGGTTGTATATCCCATCGTTAGCAGAAGCAGAAGGGGCTTTACCTTATGGCGCAGTTTGCCAACAAATAGTCTTGATCGGCATCAACAATCGTTACACGATGATGGCAGCATGGAAAGACGAGCAAATGTTTTTTGCCGCCTTGGATAATAGTGATGTCTTTCGGCTTGAGTGGCAGCAGGACATGATCTTGTCCGCAAAAAGGACACTGTGCAATAATGTCCCCCATTTGTTCATCGTAAGGCAGCGTGTTGGCTAATGGAATCATGATTTGCTGTCCTCACTTGATTCCGAAATAGCGGCTTGTTCGTCTTTACGCTCCGTTGCTTGCGTTTCTTGAGATTGCGCTTCTGCTTGTGCAGCTGTTTCTTCTTGCGCAAGCTGTGATAGCTTCTGCAATAAAATATGCTGCGGCGTATGCATCAAGTGCTCCAATGGGATACCAAGTGCTTTGGATAGCTTCAACGCGGTGTCAGCTGATATTTGTAACGGTCTCAACTTCATCCTCCTCCTTTAGTCATAAAAGATGTATAATGATATAGTTTAGTTATACACGGTGATGGTCGAAAATACAAACGCAAACCATACCAACCGAACAATACCGACTTCAACTTGAGAAAGGTGTGTGTAGCATGAAACATCCGTTAAACCAAACTTGGGACTTGGAAGTGTTTTTTGCAGGTGGTTCCGATTCTGAGGCTTTGCAACAATTTTTGGCTGAAGTTGAACAACAATTAGCAGCGCTAGGAACTCTTGTAAGCGAAACAGAGTCTCCGCAATCAGTTGAAGCGACAAATTCGCTTGTACATATCACGCAGCAATTACAAGATGTGTTTGTACGTTTAGGTGAGGCCTCATCGTTTATTTCCTGCCTGTGTGCAGCGAATACAAAAGATAAGAAAGCCGTGCAATTACACGGCCGTGTGCAGTCGATTAGTGCAAGCTTGCTTACGGTGAGTACGAATTATAGTGAACTTGTCCGTCAAATGCCGGACGATGTATGGAATACTTTCTTAGCATTGCCTGACATTGCAGATATCGCCTTTAATCTGACGGAACGTCGCAAGGAAGCACAGGAAAAGCTGCCACCAGAGCAAGAAGCACTTGCTGGCGACTTAGCAATTGATGGCTACCATGGCTGGGGCCAGTTGTACAATACGATTGTTTCTCACATTCGCATTGATCACGAAGAAGATGGCAAGGTAACGCAGTTGTCGGCTGGACAAGCGCACAACAAGTTGTCTAGTCCGAGCCGTGAAGTGCGTGAGCGTGTGTTCGAGCAGTGGGAAGAAGCATGGAGTGAGAAAGCGGATTTCTGTGCAGATGCGCTTAATCGCATCGCGGGCTTCCGATTGAAGTTGTACGAGCATCGTGGCTGGGAAAATGTATTGAAAGAGCCGCTCGATTATAATCGCATGTCGCAAGCAACGTTGGATGCAATGTGGGACACGATTGTACGCAACAAGCCTGCATTCGTGAAATACTTGGAGCGCAAAGCGAAGCTGCTTGGTGTTGAAAAGCTTTCTTGGTGCGATGTTGATGCGCCACTTGGCAGCACACAAGCTACTATTTCTTACGATGAGGGCGCAAGCTTTATCGTCGAGCAATTCCGTAAGTTCAGCTCCAAGCTGGCTGACTATACAGAGCATGCATTTGACAACGATTGGATCGAAGTGGAAGATCGCCCAGGCAAGCGCCCAGGCGGGTTCTGTACGTCGATGCCAGTTAGCGGTCAGTCTCGTATTTTTATGACTTATGCAGGCACGCCTAGCAATGTCTCGACGTTGGCGCATGAACTTGGACACGGATATCATACATATGTAATGGAGGATCTGCCTCCGTTTAGCAAAAAGTATGCGATGAACGTTGCGGAAACCGCTTCTACGTTCGCTGAAATGATCGTGTCTGATTCGGCTGTTAAAGAAGCGAAGGATGAGCAGGAGAAATTGGCGTTGCTTGAAGACAAAATTCAGCGCTCCATCGCATTCTACATGAACATTCATGCACGTTTCTTGTTCGAAACGCGGTTCTATGAGCAGCGTAAATCAGGTCTACTGACAACGGATCAACTGTGTCAGTTGATGGAAGAAGCGCAACAGGAAGCATACTGTGGAGCGCTTGGTTCCGTACACCCGCATTTCTGGGCGTCGAAGCTTCATTTTTATATTACAAATGTTGCGTTCTACAACTTCCCTTACACGTTCGGCTACTTGTTCAGTACAGGCTTATACGCACGTGCGCTTGAAGAGGGCGCATCGTTTGCGGACAAGTATGACGCGCTCTTGCGCGATACGGGCAGCATGACGGTTGAGGATCTGGCGCAGAAGCATCTAGGCGTTGATTTAACGAAGCCAGATTTCTGGCAGAGTGCAATTGATGTTACGTTGCAAGACGTGGATCAGTTCTTAAAAATGACAGAGTAACCATATTCAAATATAGATATAATAAGTTCGGATATGTGAGTAGAGAGGAAGTTTGTTTTGACGTCAAATGGTTTATTGAAATTGTTTACCGCTTTATTTTATTCGACAAATGCGCTGTTAATCCCTTATTTGCCACTGTTACTAAGTGATCGGGGATTTGACTCGCTAGAAGTCGGAACATTACTTATGCTGGGGCCGTTTTTGGCTATGTTCGCGCAGCCGATCGTAGGCGTATGGAGTGATCGAATTAAGGCTACGAAGCCGCTGCTGTACGGCTTGTGGATTGCGAAAGGGCTTGCGGCTGCATGCTTATTCTTGTCCACGGGACGTATGATGGCTGCTGTTAGCTTGCTCGTGCTCTATATTTGCTTCTTGCCAGCAGTAACGCTCTTAGATACGCTATCGGTCAAAACAGCCGCAGCTGCCAACACGTCCTACAGTGATATTCGACTGTGGGGCTCGGTTGGTTTCACGATTACAGCGCTCGTGCTTGGTCAATATTTTGACCTGTGGGGCGGCGTTGACTCGTTAATGTGGATGTACTTGCCGATTTGGGGCGGTCTGCTTATCGGTATGTTCTTACTTAAAGAGCCGAAGGTTGAACCTACAGCCGGAACGGAACCTGCTATAAGCTGGAAAGTTGTTCGTCAAGCACTTAGCATGCCGTCCTTGCTGATCTTCTTCGGTTTGATTTTTCTAGTGGCCATGCCGCACCGGATGAACGACGGTTTGCTGTCGCTTCATTTGAGTGATCTTGGTGCTTCCACTGCCCAAGTATCTTGGGCATGGGCTGTAGCAGGCTTAAGTGAAATTATTGGCTTTGCTGTAATGGGACGTATTATGCGTCGCGATCGGATGTTGGTGATGCTGACCGTCGTATCGTTCTTGTACGTAGGTAGATGGTTGCTATATGCATTCGTAACCGATCCATGGGTCGTTATCGCCTTGCAATTTGCCCATGCATTTACGTATGTGGCACTCTGGGTTGTGGCGATTGAATTCGTGTCGAACGTGTTGCCACAGCAATTGGCAGCAACAGGCCAAGCTTTGCTTGGTATGGTGTTCCTAGGCTTGGCTGGTTTGGCAGGCGGAGCAGCGGGTGGAGCGCTTCAAGAAGCATATGGCGGTACTGCGATGTATTTGTTTGGCGCAGTGTGTGCAGCACTAGGTGCAGTCGGTTTCTTGATATGGCGATTCTTCCGTGAAAAAGCGTCTGAAAAGTTAATGCCTAACGCGAAATAGTTAAGTTTAAGGTATAAGACAAGCGGTCCCATAACGGGGCCGCTTTTTTGCATGTTGCAGGTCATTCGTTAGAGGGCCTGTGGAACAGTAGAACATTTAGAATGATTCATGAAGAATCCTGTCGGATAAACGGAAAAAAATATGATATTTTGAGGGGGATTTTGTAAATTTGTGTTGAATGAAAGTATAAACGATCTTATAATGGGGATATGAGCCATTTAATTCTATTATATGGATTTTGTATTTAGTTGGAGGGATGTTGTGGGTAAAGTTAGTCATTTGCCTTTAGCAAGACAGCTGAGTCTTGTTATGGAAGAGCTGGAGTCAGAGTTAATTGGTCTTTCGGGTGGAACAATTGTCGTATGTATTCGAAATGATGTTATCGGTAAATTCGGAGTCAAGCACGATGCTCTAGAGTGTCGTGATGGAGTTATGAAACCTATTCCAGAGGGCCTGAGCAGACTACATGTTTCGACGCTGCGGCAAATGGCCATTGACGTGTTGAAACGGAAGAAGAAATGGACACACGGCGAGATTTCGTTCGACTTTTCCGTAAAAAAAGGCTCCATGATGGTTCATATTTGGTTTGAATCCAACTACAATTTAGTTCATATGCTTGAAAATGAACAACTTCCAAGTTATCGACAGATGCCTAGAGCAAGCTAAACTCACGCTATTTACATACATATTCAGTCGCCATTGCATAAAAACGAAGAAGCTCGCAGCGTAAATACGTTGGGAGCTTCTTTGCCATTAGCTAATACTAAGTATAGATGGACACGAATAGGTTTGGCGATTAACGACTAGAGCGGCCACCTGCTAATTGCTGCTCTGCAATTTGGACGAGGCGCTTCGTAATGAAACCACCGATAGAACCTGTATCGCGCGTAGTGTAGTTTCCGTAGTATCCGTCTTGCGGAATAGGAATACCTAGCTCTTGCGCAATTTCATATTTCAATTGTTGCAATGCTGCAGTCGCTTGTGGAACAACCAAGTTGTTCGAACGGCTACCACCTTGTTGGTTAGGCATGTTGTTCACCTCCTTGTGATAGTTATTATGGGTCGATAGAGTGGAAATATGCGAGGAAAGGTTAAGGTGAGGTCATGTAAATAATGCCAAGTCGGAATTGGATTCCGCTTGGCATTTTGAATGACGATATGAACATGTGAGTGGATCGTTGCGGGTTGCTGATTAGTTAGTTCTGTTCAGCATGTTGAACGCTTAAGTCCAACACAAGCGTAACCGGCTCGTTAGGTTTCAAATCGATAAGACCGGTCGTTTCATCGTCAAATGGTAAATTTGGTGCGTCAGTCAGCCAAGTGTACGGCTCGATACAAATGATTTCTTCTGCGACACCGCGCGTATACAGCACCCAGTGTTTAAAGTACGGCTCGTTGCCTGAATAGCGGATCGTGTAGCCGTCATCACGCGTTAATAAAGCTTCTGGTTTGTGCTCTCCTTTGCTAAACACCGTATCAAAATCGGTGCCTTTCAAGTTCATACCGTTAATGAGCTGCTCATATTGGCCCAGAGGTGCCGTTGTTCCAGTCGTAATTAGCTCTTCGTCTAGCTCGTAAATACCTGTTACAGGTACCTTAACGGTCCAGCGCTCAGGTTCGCCATCAATTTGCAGCCAAGTGTGCGTGCCGAAGCCGAATGGCGCAGGCTGCTCGCCTTTATTGGTCACTGTTAAAGCTTGTGTTAGCGTACCGTTGGATAAGGTCATCGTCATCGTGAGTTGTAGTGGGGTTGGGTATTGACGCATCCAATCAGCGTCGTCAGCTGTGTTGAACACACAAGTAACGGCACTATGTGTATCTGTCGTTTCGGTTGCTGTTACTGTCCAAGCTTGCGTGCGGTGCAGACCGTGGATGTGGTTGTCATTCGCTGTATTTTGGTCGAATTGATACTGCACACCTGCATACGTAAAACGTCCACGACGAATACGTCCAGGAGGCATTAGCATCGGAATTCCGAAGTGATATGGCTTCGTCATATAGTAATCAAGATCTTGCTCTGCTGGCGTGCGGAGCACTTCACGCTCCGCAATCTTATCCCAGAGGCGAATAACATTATTGCCTAGGCCGGGTAGCACTGTAGCCTCTAATTTTTCGCTATGCAAAATAATCGTTTCGTAGCCGTTCCATTGTCCTTTTGTTACCTGATACATATGGTTTAGCTCCTTTTTTTGCTTTAATGATACCAGAACGATTAAGCTGTGTCATATCGTGCTGCAACAAATATTTGACAAAATGAATGTAGTTCGTTATTCTAATGCCTAACACAAATCGAATGAAAACGATGATAA
This sequence comes from Paenibacillus sp. 481, assembly GCF_021223605.1. Lineage (NCBI taxonomy): Bacteria > Bacillati > Bacillota > Bacilli > Caryophanales > Paenibacillaceae > Paenibacillus > Paenibacillus sp. 481. The sequence goes on along the minus strand of NZ_CP075175.1, from coordinate 1,413,107 downwards.
GGACAAGTAAGCTTCGCTTGATGCTGCAGAGAGCCGATGGATGGTGCGAATCGGTGCGGATACGAAGACTGAATGGACCTTGGAGTGCGAACAGGAACGCAAGCGGTAAGTTTGTTCAGGTTGAACGAGAACGAGCTGTCGATGCAAGTATGGTTAGCCGTATCCCTGCGTTAAAGGGTTAGAGGTTCACAGAATAGGTGTGCATGAATGTTTATTGGGATGCAACCTACTGCACGTACGTATGCATGTACAATGTGTAGAAGTGGTTCTGTGAGCAAATGAGGGTGGTACCACGGTCTTTCGTCCCTTTTGGGAGAGAGGCCTTTTTTGCGTTGTTTTTACGTTGTTTTGGCTTTGCTGGCGTTGCATGTGCAGGTTGTGTGCTCGATGCACAGCGCACAGCGCACAGCGCACAACGCACAGCGCACAACGCACAGCGCACAACGCACAGCGCACAACGCACAGCGCACAACGCACAGCGCACAACGCACAGCGCACAACGCACAGCGCACAACGCACAGCGCACAACGCACAGCGCACAACGCACAGCGCACAACGCACAGCGCACAACGCTGAGGCAAGCACATCATAAATTGTTGAAGGAGTGTTATGAACATGAAAAGAGTATTGTCTGGTATTCAACCAAGTGGACAGCTTACGATTGGTAATTACATTGGAGCGATGCAGAACTTTGTGAAGTTGCAGCACGACCATGAATGCTTTTTTATGATCGTCGACCTTCATGCTATAACCGTGGCGCAAGAGCCGGCAGCTTTGCATGAGCAGTCAGAGCAAGTTGCTGCCCTGTATCTTGCCGCAGGTATTGATCCGAACAAGGCAGCTATCTTTATGCAGTCGCATGTACCACAGCACGCAGAACTCGGCTGGTTGATGACGACGATCAGTTATATGGGCGAGTTGGAGCGCATGACGCAGTTTAAAGATAAGTCAGAGGGCAAAGATTCGGTTGGCGCAGGCTTGTTCGTATATCCGGCACTCATGGCAGCTGATATTTTAATTTATAACGCAGACCTTATTCCGGTTGGCGATGACCAGAAGCAGCACTTGGAATTGACACGCGACTTGGCGAATCGTTTCAATCATCGCTTCGGGGACTTCTTCACGGTTCCGCAGCCATACATTCCAGAAGTAGGCGCGCGCATTATGTCGTTGGACGATGCATCCAAAAAAATGAGCAAGAGCAGCGCGGTTGCCGGCAGCTTGATCGCTTTACTTGATGATCCAGCCGTTATCCGCAAAAAGATTAGCCGTGCGAAGACGGATATGGAAGCTGTCGTTAAGTACGATCCAATTAATAAGCCGGAAATTAGCAACTTGATGAGCATTTATGCACATACTTCCGACTTAAGTATTGCTGAAATCGAAGCTAAATATGATGGCCAAATGTACGGGCCATTTAAAAAGGACTTGGCAGAGCAAGTAGCATCATTCATTGAACCGCTGCAAGCGCGTTATCACGAGGTTCGCAAATCTGGCGAACTGCACGATGTATTGAAAAGTGGCGCGGAGCGTGCCCAAGCGGCTGCGCAACAAACGCTTGATGAAGTGAAGCGTCGCATGGGCTTTGTAATGCCGCGTTAAGCTGCGTGTACGAAGAACTCGCTTAACGAAGCTTATAGATGCAAGACGTAGAGTGAATGTAAGGGTGCAAGTGGTCTGAAAAGGTACCATGCTGCACCCTTACTTTGCGACACGTCGCTCATGAAGTCGGCAAGCACTCCATGTATGTAACCTCATCCTTTTAGGCCTGTTCTTGACTTTGCGCTTGTGCTTCTGCGCGCCTGCGCTGTTTTGCCTTAACGGCAAATCCGAAGCCAGTGTTGCAAAAGGCGAGCACACCGAACAACAACGCAAGCCAGCCATTGTGGCTAATCGTTATCGACAGCGCTGTTAGTAGTACGATTGTCGAGCAAGCAAACCAAAGGGCTAACCCTTTACTCATCATGATCTCTCCTTCACTGCGATTAGGACATTCCCTTACATTTTCTGATGATGGCGTTTTCTTTAGTATAACATGTTGCGAAACGGATAAAATAAGTTTGCAAGCTTGCAGCAACAATTAGAACCGCCATTGTGAAGGGAGATTTTCTTTTATGTCCAATCAATCTCGTTCGAATAACTTGGTTGTTCCACAAGCAACTGCTGCCCTGCAGCAATTGAAGTATGAAATTGCTCAGGAATTGGGTATCCCAATTCCGCAAGATGGCTACTATGGCAACTATACGACTCGTGATACTGGCTCCATCGGAGGCTTTATTACGAAGCGACTTGTCCAAATTGCCGAGCAATCGTTGTCCGGCGGTGCTGGACGCTAATTTTATAGCAAACCACACAAAAAGCTGTTCCTGCGCGCGGAACAGCTTTTTTAATTTCCGAAAATGAGCCTAACGATACGTATGCATACTCATTCATACACTCATAAATTTTCATTTCTTCATTAACAGTGGTAACATAAAGGAATACATAATGTTTAGTTTGGAGAAATGGGGATGTATCAAGTAAGCAATCGTTGGCTGCGCAGGCTATTAGTATCCAGTTTTTTTATTTATCTCGCTATTATCGCTAAATTGCTGTTGTTCCGCGAAGGTGCATCAGTACTGCTCGATTATGAGCAGTGGCTATGGAACGACTTCTCACATATCCGCTCTAATTTAACACCGTTTCGAACAATAGAGAGATACATTTTAGTCCAGAAACAATTTGCCTACAAAAATTTATACGGCAACTTGCTTTTATTTTTCCCGTTTGGTGTATGCTTGCCTTTGTTGTGGAAATGTTGGAATCGCTTTATTGTGTTTGCCTTATTTTTGCTCAGCATCATTATCGGTGTTGAATTTATTCAAGGTTTGTCCCAGATCGGTGTATTTGATATTGATGATATTATTTTGAACAGTATCGGTGGTCTTTGCGGATTTATGCTTGGAAAATGGCTGGCAAATAAGCTCGGCTTACATTCGTCGTCCACCCCTGTTAGCATGCACTCGTCTCAATAATACAAACTTAAATTTAAGCGTATCACACAGGCTTATCACCCTGTTCTGTACACGAATATGTGAAAAAGGGATGGCATGATGCCATCCCTTATTTCATTTCTAATCCATATCGCTGCTGCATTTTTTCATTGCTAATCCAGCCAATATAATAATCGAGCGTGTCGTAACGCTTATTCATCAATACGACGGCGACAAACGGATATTGTTTGCGATGGCGATAACGCACATCGACCCAGCGTACAGCATAGCCGTAATCCGTTTCTTGCACAGTTGCACAAGCGTACCTAGTGAAATAGAGCAGCGCTTGCACACATGAATGCTGTTTAGATGCCTCGACGGCTGGGTGCTGATCGCATTTTGCCGTTTCAAACCATTGCAAATTCCGCTGTTTCAAGTTTCCGATCCGAAATGCGCCGTTATGACAATGTTTAACGATGTTCCAGTTCGTCATGGACACGGTCGGAATTAACGTATACGTCTCACCAGCACGGAATTCCGCATCCAACGTGGGTAGCTTGCGCAATAAATGGCGATGTGCGAGCGTCCGCCATACGTAATAAACGGCAAGTAACAGGTACAACGTCGGAAAAATAATGCGCGGTGCCGCTAGTCCGAACACCCACAGTGCAACCGCAGTTACATGGGTTACAAAAATAAACGGGTCGAATATGGAGATAATGTTCCACGAAATCCAGCGCTCTGAAAAAGGGCGAGCAGCTTGTGTGCCGTATGTGTTGAACATATCCATAAATACGTGCAAACAGACGGCTAGCCCCGTCCAGCCCGCTACATGGAGAAAGGATGAGCCTGCAAACGCCCATGTTAGTACGCCAGCGATGAGCAATGTCCATACGAACAGCATCGGAATGGAGTGTGAGAAGCCACGATGGTGTCTAACATAGAGCGTGTTGCTTTTTAAACGGAGCGCCGTATCAAAGTCCGGAGCTTGCGAGCCTAGTATGACGCCCAGAAATACAGCCCCAGCCGTGGCGGAATGTGTAGCCACAACAGGGTCGATTTGCGATAAACCCGCCAGACCGAGACCGACGACAAAATGGGTTCCGGTGTCCACCTTTACAACACCTCCTACATAGTGTATTGTGAGCGATATTGTTCCAAATTATGACGGGGGTTAAATAAATAAAGAGAGGAAGACATAGAGGATGAGTCGAATCGTGTTTGTTGAATATCGGATCAATCCGGAGCAACGAGAGTCGTATTTGAGCATCATGAAACAGTTGCTTCAATATAAGCAAGATGTTCTATGGTATGAAGGAACGGATCAGCCGAACGTCTTTGTCGAACAATGGCTGAATACGACCTCTGAGGATTACATACGTATAAAAACATTAAGATTAGAAGAAACGAGCGAGTGGGATCAGGTGACTGCCTGCATTCCAGGTGGGAAGTCCAAGCTACATATTTGGGAGTTCCAGCAGCTCAACAGCATATAAGATCGACATTATTTTTTTAAAAATGTCAGATGTGTGAACAAAACGGCATCAATTCGTATGCAATCGGTTGTCAAATTGATGAACGATTTGCGGGGTCATTGTCACGCGTTGGGCATTTTTGCTATGATTAAAAATACAGCAGGACAATCGGAGTGGATTTTCTGCATGTTTTTTTGAACACAACAAGGAGGAACGGGTCACGTGGAAAAACAGATCAGCTATCGGGCTCCTTCAGATTCCGTTATAGTTTCACCGGAACCGATGCGGTCCGGATTATTGAGGGAGCTTATTCTGTTAACGAAGCCTGGAATTATACGCTCCAACTTAATGGCAGCGTTTGCGGGCTTCTGGGTGGCAGCCAAATGGGACATTCCTTGGATGACCTTGCTGTGGATGCTTATCGGCACCACACTTACAATGGCATCCTCGACTGTTTTTAATAACTATCTCGATCGCGACTTCGACTTGAAAATGGAACGGACACGTAATCGTGCGTTACCTTCAGGACGATTACAGCCTTATGTTGTTCTGATGTACGCAATCGCGCTAGGGATCGTAGGGCTTGCTGTCCTATTTTTACTTGTTAATCCGCTTGCAGGTTTGTTCGGAGTAGTTGGTGTATTCGTTTATGTCGTTATTTACACATTGTGGTTAAAGCGCTCCTCAACATGGAGTACCTCAGTAGGCGCTATCTCGGGCTCAATGCCGCCTGTGATCGGTTACGTTGCAGTAAGTAATCAGGTCGATATTGGAGCCGTATTATGTTTTGCTCTAATATTTTTCTGGCAGCCGCCGCATTTCTGGGCTTTGGGGATTTGGCGAGTGGAGGAATACCGTGCCGCTAGCTATCCATTGCTGCCCGTAGTGAAAGGGATTAGACGTACGCAGTGGCAGATGCTTCCTTATGTTGCGTGTTTGTTGCCCTTGTCGTGGCTGTTTTATGGTTACGGGTATGTCGGCATCATTTATGCGATTGCAGGAACTGTGATTAATTTGTACTGGCTGTACCATATTACGACTGGTTTTAAGGCGGAGGATACGACAGCGTGGGCGAAAAAGAACTTCTTGGTGTCCATCACGGTGCTGTTGCTGCAACTTGCTATTTTAATTTTAGATACGACAGGTAAGTAATAAAAATAATAAACGGTTAGCGAAAAATGGGGGACTATAAGATGGCACAATTCGCAAAACGTTATCCATTACCTATTTTTTTAATGACACTAGTTGTCATTTTTGCAGCAGTGGCAGCCTATTTGTATTGGCCTCGCACACCGGAGTTACCGGTCATTAAGAAAGCTGCTGACTTCTCGATGCAAAATGTAGATGGAAAGACGGTTACACTGCAAGACATGAACGGCAAAGCGAAATTGTTCTATTATTATTTTGCAAGCTGTCCGGACGTCTGCCCACCAACAACGTTTATGTTGTCTCAAGTGCAAGACATGCTGAAGGAAAAGGGCGTTTTTGGCACGGATGTCAACATCGTCTCCATTACATTTGATCCGAAGCGCGATTCGCTCGAAAGGTTGCAAGAGTGGTCGCAAAAGAACAAAGCTGACTTATCTGGCTGGTACTTCTTGCGCGGCGACGAAGCTGCAACGGCGAACATGATGGACGAGAACGGAAGTAAAGTGATTAAGGACAAGGACGGAAACTTTACGCATACCAACTACGTGACGCTCGTGGATCAGGACGGTCGAATTCGTAAGTTGATTAATGCTAACGATGTGAGCATTACGCCAACACAGATGGCGGAGAGCATTGTAAAAGATGTTATGAGCATTATCAAATAATGGTTACAACCACAAGCTGCAATTAGGCAAGAGGCGGGGTTAGATCGGGGTATATCACATACTCCTCTAGCCCTGCCTTTTCTAACATTTGCACAAGGTACTCGTCTGGAGTGCCTTCTACACCTGCATATCCTCGTCTCGTATATATATGCTCCGCGTCAGGAAACGCGTCTCTTAGCACTCCGCGAATTTTTTTGCCAGAAGCATCGTTATCCATAAATAAATAGACAGGCAGGCTACCTACTTCTCGAAGTAGCGATTCTGTTCGATCTGTACTTAAAGTACCGTACGTACAAACGATGTATACGTGCTCATTAACGAGTCGCCGCAAGCGACTGCGGTCATTTTTGCCTTCAACAATAATAACTATGTCCATGTGATTCACCATCCTGAGTATGAAGTAGGCTATGTGGGTAGTGTACCACAAATGTAACGGAACGTTGCGCACGATGCAATGGCAAGGCTCGTAATCAAACAAAGAGCGGCTTGCTAATAGCAAGCCGCATAAGGAGAGAGCGAGATGAGACTTAGTACTTACCGCAAGCGCATATAATGATTACGAGCAAAATGAAGAGTACGAGAATGAAGCTGAAGCCTCCCCAGCCACCACCACCGTAACCGCTAACTCCACCAACATAAGGTGTAGGAACTGGACCTCCGCCGCCACATGGGTTAAAACATTGTCCCACTAGGTTCACCACGCTTTCGTGAATAGTCGTTTGACACAATGTATACTATGACGGGGGGGTGATGTTGCGCTGTGCATTTACCTATATTGCTGTAAGATGGTTGATCGCCCGGGTAAATGTAAATGCCATACTAGGTGCTGCGATGCGATGGTTTCAACGGCTGTGGTTGAAAAGGTACCCGTGCTGGCAACAGTGTAATGGCGCTCATCAGAACGAGAAAGGCGATAAAGTAGGGTGAGATCACGGTTCGAAGCTGCCCCGCGATTACCGGACCTAAAAATGAACCGATCGAAAAGGCGATGGATAGGATGGAAAAAATACGACCATAGCGCTGACCGCCGCTTAATTGCAATAAATGTGCGGATAAAGCGGGCAATATAATGCCTTTTGTCATCCCGATCATAAACAAAGTCACCAGCAGAGGGACAGGCCATTGAATGGCTAAGCAGAAAAATAACAAAGACAGCACAAAGGCTCCTGACCAAGTCCGGAAATAAGCCGGATAATGATTTAGAAAGAGAAGACTAAGGGTGAGTAGAGCACCTAAGCTAATGGCAGAGAACAACATCCCTGTCTTCATAATGGATTGTAAGGCATCGCCTACTAGTGGCAGCTCAAAAAATAAAATGCCTTGCGAGCAAGCGATAGCCAGCGGCAGCAAGTAAAAGCGCCACGGTACGGACGTAGCGAGCGCTGCTTCAGCGCTTTTGTCAGCTGCCGCCGCTGATTCTGCGGGGGTTGCTTGTGCAACTGGCGCTGGCTCTGGAATCATATAAATGGCGAGGGCGCCAATGACGACGAGGCCCCAGCCTAAAGCTTGGAACGCCATCGCGAACCCGACTTTGGCGACAAGATAAGCACCCACAGCGGGTGATACGACCGATGCTAGTGTATGAATAAGCCCGTTGCCAGCCATGAGCTTGCTTTGATGGACTTGGTCGCGAGCGTAACGTGCAAGCAAGGCTAAGCACGCCGGTGATAAAAAGGCGAGAACAAAGCCGCTGACTGAGCGCAGCGCCAGCAGCTGCCAAGGGTTCGTTACATAGGATTGCAGGATCATAATGACACCAGCACCCATTAAGCTCGTTACGATGAAGATGCGGCTGCCAAATCGATCAACACCGTAGCCTGCCATAATGTTTCCAGGCAGATGGGTAAACGAATATATGCCCATCATGAGCCCGATAAAGGACGGTGCAGCCCCAATCGAAATCGCGAATGGTGTTAGGATTGGATATTGTGCGTGTAAATCAAAGAAAGCAACAAACAAAAATAAGTACAGCCACAGCACAGAGCGCAAGCAAGGTCACCTCCAATATTGCTATGGTATACTTGTACGTTGTAAGGGACGAACTTAGTACTTTAACTATGACACTGTGCTTCTATCCGGTGTGAAATGTGGGAATGCTATGGATGATGTTGTATACTATTTTTTAAGAAAGGGTAGTAGGTGATAGAGATGGAAATGTGGTTTGAATACTTAAAGGAAAATTGGCTGTTCTTCTTAATTGCTCTTATTGTGCTCTTTGTAGTCGTTAGCTTCGTGAAGACGATGATTAAATGGGCGTTGGTCGTCGTTATCATTGCAGCAGTTGCTGTATATGGCGGCTTTACGTGGGATGATGTGAATCAAGTTGTCACTACGGTTAAAGACGAAACCGTGCAGAAGTTAAAAGAGCAAGCGATTCAGGCTATGGTTGAAGAAGCTGAAAAAGCTAAATTTACCGCAAATGAGAATGGCACATATACGATTTCAACGTCTAGCTTGGAGTTGACGGGAAAACCGAACAGCGGCAAAGTGGGAGTAACGTTCGGTGGCGTGTCACTCGGTGAATGGGAACTGAATGAGGCCGTACGCGAGTTTATTCAGACGGCGAAGCAGAACAAATGACAGCATGGATAGAACGTGTGGATAACATAAATGTGGTGACGATAGGTTTAGCTGCCATCGTCCTTGTATCCGTGCTGCGAGGAGGGAAGAGGGGCGCTGCGAGCTCGATGCGGCACCTCTTCTTTTTTGTTATCGAGTCTGTTGTAACGTTATTGTCATTGTTTATTTCGTTTAAGGTGGCTGCGTGGTTGTCCCCAATCGTCCAGCGTTGGCTTGTACAACGGCAAATCGAGCTGCCTGGTAGCCAATTATCTTGGCTTGAGCAGACCTACTACACGATCGTACTGAGCTTACGTGATTTAGCGTTGTGGCGTGTCGCCCTGCTGTTTGTGCTTGTATATGTTCTTGTACGTTTGCTGTTCATCTGGCTGATGGACTTTGTTCTTCATCGGGTGCCGCTGTTTATGCAGACGAACCCGCATTCAGTTAGCGGGACTCGTGTAAAGGGTGTGGCTGGTGCAGGGACAGGAAGCGGAACGGGAGCAGGGACAGGGTCAGCGGCATACCGTCAGCGTGAAGGCCGTTTCTTTACACGTGCGATCAGCCGATTCATCGGGGCTATACTGGGCGGGATGCTCGGAATGGTTCGTGCGCTTATTGTCATCACGGTGCTGCTGGCATACGTGACGCTTCAGCCTCATTCAGCAGCAAGCGAGATGATTCAAGCCTCTAAGCCTTACCGTGCTGGTGCAGAGCAAGTGGTTGAACCGCTGATCGGATCGTATTTAACACAGCGGTTGCCGATGTTCACTCATGAGGCAGAGCGTGAGCTTAGTGCGCTGATGCAGCGCAAATATGAAGTGATCGATAATCAGATTCCGTCGCATATTGAAGGTGCAGCCGTACAAATCACGAAAAATGCGCGTACGGATGAGCAGCGAGCGAAGCTGCTCTATGATTGGGTCGGCTCACGCGTAAGCTATGACTGGGACAAGGTGCGCCAATATGAGTCGAAGCGTATATGGAAGGAGCAAACGCCGCAGGACACATTTGCTACGCGCGAAGGCGTCTGCATTGATTATGCGCGACTCTACGCTGTCATGGCGCGTGCCGTCGGTCTAGACGTGCGTGTGATCACGGGATTGGGATATGACGGCAAAGGTGGGTACGGCCCGCATGCGTGGAACGAAGTATGGCTAGGTGAACTAGGCAAATGGGTGCCGCTTGATGCAACTTGGGCGAGTACGGGCAACTGGTTTAACCCGCCGCGTTTTGCGGATACGCACATCCCGAACAAGCTGCTGCCGGAGGCGAATCTAGACTGAGAACATAAACATGAAAAAGCATCTGTTCATGCTTTGAAGATCGGTCTTCATCTATGGTAAACTATTTTAGTTGAACAATACTTGTAGGGAGGGATGATAGGCGTTGAGTCATCCACATGATAACGATCCGCAGAAACGTGAAGTCATCAATCGCCGAAACTTTTCGTTTCGGTTGAACTTATTTTTTTTCATAACTTTTCTTGTATTTACGGTACTCATTGTTCGTTTAGCTATTTTACAGTTCGTAGAAGGCCCTAAGTTGAAAGAGCAAGAGGCTAATTTGGCCTATCAGACTACAGCGATTCCACCGCATCGCGGTTCTATTATTGATGCTTCTGGCAAGCCGATCGCCTATTCGACTTCGACGCAATCTCTCTATTTCAACATCGAGAAGAAGTATCATAAAAATGAGAAAAATACAGCTGAGGCGAGAGAGCTCGCGAAGCAATTAGCTGAATTATTTAAAAAGTTTGGCGACCCAGCGCAAAAGCCGCTGACTGCCGAGGAAATTTTCAAGAAAATGGACTTGAACGGTGCGCACAGTTATACGTATGTGCCTCGATTACTCAAAACAGGCCTGACCAAGAAAGAAATTGCTTATTTCTTGGAGCATAAGCCGGAGTATCCAGGTGTCGAAATTGTAGAGGACAGTGTGCGTAACTACGATGAGAATTCGATCGCGGTCCAGCTCGTCGGCTATACGAAAAAATTTAGAGGCGTACGTACGACTGATAAATATTATGAAAGCCTTTATAAGAATCGGGCCGAGTTGCCTGAAGAGTTAAGGTATTTGGAGCATGAAACTGTCGGCTACGACGGAATCGAGCGTATGTACCAAGAGGAACTACGTGGTAAGAATGGCGTGAAAAAGTTCCCTGTCAACGTAGCGGGCAGCATTATCGGTGAAATGGAAATGACGAAGCCTGAACGAGGCCACAATGTGCATATGACGATGCATCGTGATATTCAGCTGCGTGCAGAAGAGGCGATGACGACGCATTTAAAGAAAATTCGTAACTCTTCGAATCGCTCTGAACGTGCGCCTTATGCGCGTACAGGATACGCGGTGGCGATGGAAGTCAAGACGGGCAATGTTGTTGCCATGGTAAGTAGTCCTGACTATGATCCGAAAGTATGGCGTAATGGTCAGATTAGTAGCGACGATTATGAAGATATTAAGTTCTATATGAACAATGGTGCCATTCGAGATGTGCCATCGCCTTATGAGGACAGCAAGGATCGCAACAGACATCCGGGCTCGTTAGTTCCGCTCGGTTCCACGGTCAAGCCATTATCGGTACTGATTGGCTTGCAAGAGAACTTGTTTGGCTTGAATGAATATTATTATGACCGTGGTTATGCGTCGATTGGTCGTACAGGTTACGAGAGACAAATTAAGAACTCCGGCGGAAAAGTGCATGGCTCGATTGAAGCAGCCGAAGCACTAAGAGTGTCCTCTAATGCCTTTATGATCGATATGATTGGTCAACGGCTATTAGGACGTCAAGCGAAAGATGGTCTGGAAATATGGGATCAATATATGGAAGCGTTTGGCTTAGGTGTGAGTACTGGCAGTGGATTGCCTGGCGAGCAAAAGGGTATCAAGGACTATATGGCTGAGGCGGAGAAAAATTCGAAGCAATCTGCACTTGCCTTTGCTTCGTTTGGTCAAGGTGCTAAGTATACAACGCTCCAGCTTGCGCAATTCACGACGACGTTAGCTACTCATGGCAAGCGATTGAAGCCGCAATTTGTAAGCAAAATTGTCGATGCGAATGGTAAAGCGGTTAAAGAGTTCACGCCGGAAGTGCTGGATGAAATCAAGATTGAGGAGCGCTATTGGAATAAGGTCGAGCAAGGGATGAAGAGTGTATCCCACGGCTTTGACGGCTTCAAGTATGATTATCTTCGTAAGACAGGTACGTCGGAGACTCCGGTTCCAGGAGGCGGCAAAGTGGACAACGCTGTATTTATCGCGTATGCGCCAGCGAAAGATCCGGTGCTGGCCGTGGCTATTGTTATTCCAGAGGGCGGCTTCGGTTCCTTCGGTGCTGCGCCGATCGCGCGTCAAATTTTTGACGCTTATGATGATGTGTACGGCTTGGACGGTGTGCCGAAGAAGCCAAAGACGGATCAGTCGGGTACTACAGGTACGACTGGCACTGGTACAGGAGCAAGCGGCAATGGCACGGGCACGAATGGTAATGCATCTGGGAACTCTACGGGGAACGGAACTGGAAGTACAACTGGTGGTGCAGCAGGATCAGGTGCCAATACGCGAGGCGGCACAGGCGAAAGCACAGGAAACACCACACGTCGCGGTGACTAATACGTATCTCAACATATAAGCTTAAACCACATAAAACTTTGTTGTATCAAGGCGGAACGGCACCAAGTCACGTGCATCTGCATACGATACAGCAAAGTTTTTCCTTTTTTTTACCGAAAAAGTTGCATCAATGAAACTTTTTTGTGTATTATAAACAAAGAGGATGTTAACCAACAGTCTTGTGTAAAGTAAAAATATAATATATTTAATCATAATTACATTTAATGGGAGAGTGTTGGGCATGAAGGGGAAACCGGTAAAGTGGAATTCGGCACTAAAGCGATTTATGATGACGATTTTATTTTTGAGTATGGTATTTGCATTAGCTGCCTGCGCGGACAGTAAGGCCGAAGGGGATAGCGGCGCTGATGGTAAGCTGAAAGTTACGGCTACGATCGGGATGATTGCTGACGTTGCCCAGAACATCGGCGGCGAGCATGTGGTCGTGGAGAGTTTGATGGGGCCGGGTGTAGACCCGCACTATTACAAAGCATCGCAGGGTGACATCAAGAAGCTGGATCAAGCAGATATTGTCTTTTATAACGGATTGCTGCTAGAAGGAAAAATGGTAGACGTATTTGAGAAGCTAAGTAGAAATAAGACGACAGTCGCGGTAGCTAAAGATGTACCTGTAGCGAAGTTGCTGGCTGATCCGGCAGCTGGCGTAGATTCCCATGATCCTCACATTTGGTTTAATGTGCAGCATTGGATGAAAGCGACGGAAGTGATTCGCGATACGCTCATCGAGAAGGATGCCAAAAATGCGGACGACTATAAGCGTAAAGCGGATGCGTATTTAAAGGAGTTACAAGAGCTTGATACGTACGCTCGCGAACAAATCGCGCTTATTCCAGACAAGAGTCGTGTACTTGTAACGGCTCATGATGCATTCGGTTATTTTGGGGATGCGTACGGCATTAAAGTAGTCGGGCTGCAAGGGATGAGTACAGCATCCGAGTATGGCAGCAAAGACGTATCGGAGCTGCGTAACTTTTTGGTAGACAACCAGATCAAAGCGGTATTTGTGGAAAGTAGCGTCTCGACGAAAGGAATTGAAGCAGTAATTGAAGGAGCTAAGCAAAAAGGACATGCCGTAAAAATCGGCGGTGAAATTTTTTCCGATGCGATGGGCCCAGCAGGAACGAAAGAGGGCACATATATCGGAATGGTTCGTCATAATGTGGATACGATAGTTAACGCTTTGAAATAAACACGACATCATACAACTTAAACGTATAGAGGAAGATGGAACGAACAGCAACGATATGTTGGCTGTTCGCTCCTATCGCAGGGAGGAGAAGGTCATATGACACAATATAATCATTCACAACAATCACAGTCTCCATTGCGTGTGCAAGGGTTGACCGTTGCTTATCAGAAAAAACCCGTATTGCGCAACGTTTCGTTTGAAATTCCCGAAGGAAAATTGATCGGTATTATCGGCCCCAATGGAGCGGGTAAATCGACCTTAATTAAATCGGTGTTAGGTCTGATCCCGAAAGTTAGCGGCGATGTCGAGATTTATGGCAAGCCTTATGCGGATACGCGCAAGCGAGTCGGCTATGTGCCGCAGCGTGAATCGGTCGATTGGGATTTCCCGACCAACGCGTTGGATGTCGTGATGATGGGACGTTACGGGCATCTCGGCTGGTTTAAGCGCCCTGGAGCAAAGGAGAAAGAGATTGCGATGGATTGCCTGTCCAAAGTTGGCATGGCTGACTTTGCACAGCGTCAAATTAGCCAATTGTCCGGTGGGCAGCAGCAGCGTGTCTTTCTTGCACGCGCGCTGGCGCAAAATGCGGATTTGTACTTTATGGATGAGCCCTTTGTCGGTGTTGATGCGATGACCGAGAAGGCGATTATCAACTTGTTGAATGAATTGAAGCAGCAAGGGAAGACGGTGCTCGTCGTCCATCACGATTTGGCAACCGTTAAGGAATATTTCGATTGGGTCATGCTCTTAAATGTCGATATGATCGACTACGGACCGACCGAGGACGTATTTACTACAGAGACGTTGCAGCAAACGTACGGGGGCCGCTTAACGGTAATCGGTCCACAGGATGGCGCTGTCATTGTAGGATCGAGGTGATAAGCAATGTTGGACTGGCTGATGAGTGTATTATTGGATCCGAACACGCAGTGGATCTTGATTGGTTGTACGCTGCTCGGGCTAATGAGTGGTATTGTGGGTAGTTTCGCCTATTTGCGTAAGCAAAGTCTCGTGGGCGATACGCTGGCGCACGCAGCTCTACCGGGCATTTGTATCGCGTTTATGCTTACAGGCGTGAAGTCGTTACCGCTCTTTTTTCTCGGAGCATTCCTTTCGGGGATGTTGGCAACAGCAAGTATGAGCGTGATCACGCGTTATACGCGGATTAAAGCAGATGCAGCGATGGGCATTATATTATCGGTCTTTTTTGGAGTTGGAATCGTATTATTAACGCAAATTCAACATTCGAGCAACGGAAACCAAAGTGGCTTGGATAAATTTTTGTTCGGGCAAGCAGCCTCGATGATGAAGAGCGATGTTTACATGATGATAGGTGTATCGCTGCTTATCGTGCTTGCTTCGATGCTCTTGTTCAAAGAGTTTAAGTTGCTTAGCTTTGATCCTGGCTTTGCGAGAGGGCTTGGCTTCCCAGTAGCTGTACTGGAACAATTGCTTATGTTGTTCACCGTTATTGCAGTCGTTGTCGGTATTCAGGCTGTCGGTATCGTACTGATGGCAGCGCTGCTCATCACACCTGCGGTGTCCGCACGTTATTGGACGGATAAGCTTGGTGTCATGGTAACGTTGAGCGGAATTTTTGGAGCGATCAGTGGGATTATCGGCACGCTCGTCAGTGCTACGGTAAGCAACTTGCCGACGGGTCCGGTTAGCGTGTTAGCGGCAACGTTTGTGTTTGTTGTATCAGTGCTGCTTGCACCGCGCCGCGGTCTACTGGCGCGTTGGCTGCACCGGATCAACAATGATCGGGCAATTATATTGGAGAACGAGCGTGTTCGTAACGCGGAGCAGCAGACGCATGTGCAGAAGGGGGCTTCGCTATGACAGACTTTTGGATTATACTTACTGGCGCGCTCGTGGCGATTACATGCGGTATTTTAGGCTGCTTCCTCGTGCTGCGCAAAATGTCTATGATCGGTGATGCGATTAGCCACTCGGTATTGCCAGGCATCGTGATTGCCTTTATGATGAGCGGAACACGTGACTCATTTGCGATGCTGCTAGGTGCTTCTGTACTCGGCTTAGTCACGGTGTTTCTGATCCAAATGTTTCAGAACAGCGGTGTGCAGGCAGATGCCTCGATCGGGGTCGTATTTACCGCCCTATTCGCAGTTGGCGTTGTGCTCGTCAGCTTGAATGCACGTCAAGTGGATTTGGACTTGGATTGTGTGTTGTTCGGAGAGATCGCTTATGTACATTGGAATACGATCAGTGTATTTGGCATCGATACAGTTCCAAAAGCGGTCTGGATACTAGGTGTAACCTTACTTGCTATCCTCCTGCTAGTAGGTCTATTTTATAAGCAATTTAAAATATGTGCGTTCGATCCTGCCATGGCGCTTGCATGTGGCATTCCGGTAGCGTTGTTCCATTACATGCTAATGGGTCTCGTCTCAATGACGACGGTTGCTTCCTTTGAAAGCGTAGGTGCAATTCTTGTAGTCGGTATGCTTATTGTGCCAGCAGCTACAGCCTATCTGCTGACAGAGCGCTTGTCTGTCATGATCGCGTACAGTGTCGCTATTGGCGTTGTGTGTGCGGTTGTCGGCTATTATGCAGCTGCATGGTTGGACGCTTCCATTGCAGGCATGATGGTCTCGGTGGCAGGCGTGTTGTTCGTGATTGCCCTTATTTTCTCGCCGTCACACGGCTTGTTAATGCGGGCGTTGAAACGTCGTCGGCTTGTGGATCAGACGGTATAATCGAACCGTGTTTGAGCATAGAAGGGTTTTGTTGTTGCTTTGGCAATGACAAAACCCTTTTTTAACTTTGTTGCGCTTAGGGCGTTATGATACAATGGCGTTATGCAAATTTGCTGTAAATCATGAAATGCATGCTCGTATGACAGCGAAAAGAATGGTGTGGTGACAAACATGAGTAAATATAAATTACTGGCTCTAGATATGGATGGAACCGTTCTCGATGACGACCACAATATTAGCAGCGAAACAGTAGCAGCGATTCAAGATGCACGAGCTGCGGGTGTGACGGTTATGTTCTCTACGGGACGAGCTCTTCAAAATGCGATGTCTTACATTGAGCAGCTCCAGTTGGATGCCCCTGTCGTTACGGTCAACGGTAGTGAGGTATGGAGAAATCCGCACGAACTGCATGTGCGTCACTTGCTAGAACGCGATGCGATGAAAAAGATGGTTCAACTATCTGAGACGTATGATTCTTGGTTCTGGGCGTATTCTACCGAGCGGTTGTATAATCGTGAAAATTGGAATGCGGACATTGATAGCGAACAATGGCTGAAGTTCGGTTATTTTACCGAAGATGAGCAAAAGCTTCAACATATTTTAACGGAACTACGTGCAATGGGTGGTTTGGAACTAACTAATTCTTCTTTGCAAAATATTGAGATTAACCCGCGTGGCATTAGCAAGGCTTCCGGCATTCGGTCGGTGTGTGAATTGCTAGGTCTTGATATGTCTCAAGTCGTTGCGGTTGGTGACAGTTTGAATGATCTGGCTGTTATTCAGCAAGCAGGACTCGGTGTAGCGATGGGAAATGCTCAAGATGAAGTAAAGGAAGCGGCTGATGTCGTCGTAAGTACAAACAATGAGCACGGCGTTGCCCAAGTCATTCGCCAACACATTTTAACATAAACAATTGAATAGGAGTGGGGTTTGAATGGAAATCCTCGGTTGGATTAGCGTTATCGCACTGTTTGTCGTAGGTATGGCAGGGGCTATTTACCCGATTTTACCTGGGGCATTAGCGATATACGCAGCCTTTTTTGCGTATGGATTTTTCTTCTCCTTTGAGCCATTCGGCTGGTTTTTCTGGACGATACAGACACTAATTGTCGCTGTGCTGTTCTTGGCCGATTATGCCGTTAGCGCTTGGGGTGTGAAACGGTTTGGCGGTTCAAAGGCATCTATAATAGGTAGTACGATCGGAGTTATCGTTGGACCGTTCGTCATTCCTGCCTTTGGTATCATTTTAGGGCCTTTGTTAGGTGCAATTATTGGAGAACTCATTATAGGCTCGGAAATGAATAGAGCACTTAAATCATCAGTTGGTGCTGTGGTGGGCTTGTTTACGAGTATCGTCGTTAAATTTATTTTACAGTTCGCCATGATTATTCTATTTATTTTGTGGGTGTTTGTATTTTAAACGAATAATTGTACTTGATGGTTTGGGCTAGCATAGGGAAAGAAGGGAAACGCTTGGCGAAGGATTCGTTTATAAAGGGGACGCTCATTATTGCCGCAGCAACATTAGTTGCGCGGGTGCTCGGTTTGTTTCAGCGTGTACCGCTAGAGCATATGCTTGGCTCGGTAGGTAACGCTGCGTTTGCGGCATCGCAAACGGTATATTTAGTCATACTTGCCATAGCAACGGCAGGTATTCCAAGTACGCTAAGTAAGATGGTATCTGAGCGCTATGCGCTTAATAAAGCAGCAGAAGCTGAGCGTGTATATTATGCTTCCCTGCTATTTGGATTAATTTCCGGCGTCGTGATGACGACGCTGCTTATTGTGCTCGCGCCAATGTACGCGAACCTGATTCAATTGCCGGAAGCAGCGCCTGCTATTCGCGCCTTGGCTCCGGCATTGTTATTGTTCCCTGTACTCGCCATGATGCGCGGATACACGCAAGGCCGCAACATGATGCAGGCGAGCGGTGTTTCGCAAATTGTAGAGCAAATTTTGCGTGTGTTTACGGCCATTGGCCTAGCTTATATTTTGATGCAGAGTGATGCATCCCAAGCGTGGACAGCGGCAGGGGCTTCATTTGGTGGCGTGTTGGGCAGCATCGGCGCATTTGCCGTTATGGTGTATTACTTGCGCAAGCTGCGTGCCGCAGACCGTATGGCTGGGCTACAGGCCCGTCGTGCAGGAGCGAAGCATCTGCCACTGAAGACCATTTTTAAATCGATATTTGCCATGTCGATTCCTATTGTTATCGCTTCGTTGGCTGTACCAGCAGTTAACTTTATCGATACATCGATTACGATTCCGCTGCTTTCACGCGAAATTGATGTCGAAACAGCGAAGCATATGTACGGTATTCTTGGACAGCGTGCACAGTCGATCGCAGGTATTCCGCCCATTTTGGCAATTGCACTAAGCACGTCGTTAATCCCGGTTATATCGGCAGCTTACGCCAAGCGGGACATGAACCATTTGCAGCGGCAGACGACGTTGGCCATGCGGATTTCCGTCTTGAGCGGCATGCCGATTGTACTTGCACTTGTAGTAGCCGCATATTCGATTAACGGCTTGCTGTTCAGTACGATAGACGGGTCAGCCATTATTGCGATGCTGACGCTGGGTACCATTTTCCAAATTACGATGATGACGTCTAGCTCGATCTTAATTGGTCTGGGCAAACCATACATCGCGATGATAAGCGTTACATTCGGAATTATTATTAAGCTCATTATGAGCTTTGTGCTCGTTAACTGGTTTGGCATTTATGGTATTATTGCTGGAACGATGGTCAGCTTCCTCATTATTACGTGGCTTAATCTGCGCGTGATGAAAAAGGTAGTGCCATTCGCTGTTCTTGGCACGCGCTGGATTGGCTTCTTGATGGCAGTCGTGCTAGCGGGTGCTGTTGGGTACAGCGTGGAGTGGCTCGGCGAACAAACGGTTGCCTTTATCCCGGCTAAGTTAGCTTACTTCTTAACGGCAGGTGTAGTTGGCGTTGTTGTGGTCGCGTTATTCATTGTTGGTCTTGTCTTGTTCCGCGTGGTGCGGCAGGACGAGCTTGGCTCGTACCCACGAATGGTGCAGAAGGCACTGCGTCCGTTAATGCGATTGCAGGGCAGCGTAGCTAGAGGCTAGAGGTTAATAAGTAAGATAGTATACGCAACAAAATGAATCAGTAGTTAGATCGATTAGAGTTGATTAGAATCGGTATTTAAAATAGCAACCTCTTTACATGAACGCGTGCAGCGAGCACGTGGTGTGAAGGGGTTGTTTTTTTGTGGTTTATATTTTGTATGCCACTTAATTGTGAAATAATTGCATCGCATCATATCACATTACGTCACGTAAAGTCACGCAACGTCACTTCATTTCATATTTATGTCCACTATATAAGGAATTGTAAGCTGATCTGTCTTTCAAATAGGAGACACCTTTTCTTGCGAACGATACGTATCTCTGTCTGTTCCAACTCCCACATCTAGTCTAAAATGCGTGATTTCATGCTGCATATGGTTATTTTGTATGGCAAGTTGGCCGCTGTCTGCTATATGGTGTGTGTCCACCTTTTAAAAGACATTATCGCCGTCTATCCATTGCTGATGGACTCGCTCATCTTGAGCTCCTACTATGCAACTGAATTGCAACTGCTTTCTTGTTAACTAATAGACAGAGTTGAATTTGCTGTGGAGTTTGATATGGAATCAAATGAGTAAGTTGATAGCAGGGGGCGATTGATTTGAAAGATATTTTAATAGCTAGTGCGGTGCGTACACCCATTGGTACGTTTCAGGGCGGGCTAAAAGATGTGACAGCAGCCCAATTAGGGGCAACGGTTATAAGAGAATCGGCACTGCGTGCAGGCGTGCCGATTACGTGTGCGGAACACGTCTGGATGGGGCAAGTATTGCAAGCCGGAGGGGGACAAAATCCGGCACGCCAAGCCGCTTTAACAGCAGGAGTGCCCGTACATGCTCCGGCGGCTAGCGTGAATTTGGTGTGCGGGTCAGGGCTGCAATCCGTTATCCTTGGCGGGCAAAGCATCCGCACCGCCGAAGCGAGCGTTGTTATTGCAGGTGGAATGGAGAGCATGTCGCAAGCACCTTATATGCTTACACAAGCGCGAGGTGGATATCGCTACGGCCATGGCGTGCTGCTGGATTCCGTGCAGCGAGATGGACTGACCTGTGCGCTACTTGAACAACCGATGGGCATCACGGCAGAACGCATTGTAACGCGATACGGCATTAGCCGCGAGGCGCAGGATCAGTTCGCCGCGCAAAGTCAGGCGCGGGCGGAGGCTGCTATTGCCGCCGGACGGTTTCAGGCGGAACTGGTCGCGGTTCGTGTGCCGGAGCGGAAAGGTGGCACACGCTTGGTGGAGCGCGACGAGCATCCGCGTGCTGGCACGACGGCCGAGTCGTTGGCCAAGCTTAAGCCCGCGTTTGTGCCGACAGGGTCTGTGACCGCAGGCAACTCGTCGGGCATTAACGATGGGGCTGCCGCGCTGATGCTATGCGCGCCTGAGCAGTTAGCTGCTTATGAAGCAGCGGCGCCACTAGGCCTCATCCGTGGCTGGGCGGTAGTCGGTTTGGAGCCAGAATGGATGGGACTTGGTCCAGTGCCTGCTATTCAGGCAGCGCTGAAGCGTGCAGGGTTGGCGCTTCAGCAAATGGATTTGTTTGAAATTAATGAAGCGTTTGCTGCGCAAGCCTTGGCTGTTATTCACGAGCTAGAGTTGGACGTCGAGCGCGTGAATGTAAACGGAGGTGCGATCGCACTCGGCCATCCGATTGGGGCGAGCGGTGCTCGTGTACTCGTGACGCTGTTACACGAATTGAAACGGCGCCAAGCTCGATACGGCGTAGCGGCACTGTGTGTGGGAGGAGGGCATGGCATTGCCGTTGTCGTCGAATCAGTCTAATTGCGCAGAGGATCACGGAAGAGCACACGGCACTCGGTTGAGCGTTCATTCGTTAGGTTCGACATGGTTTTCTCACCGCTGCCGCATATCGCAACATCGAACTGCCGTCGTGGACGGTGCTACTGGCGAGAGCTGGTCGTATGGTGAGTTAGGACAACGGGCGTCTCAACTTGCGCATTGGCTCGTTGAACAAGGCGTTCAACGAGGTGATCGGGTAGCGATGCTGGCGCCTAATCATTTTTCAGTGTTAGCGGTGCTGTTCGCTTGTGGACAGATTGGAGCGATCTTTGTACCGCTTAATTGGAGACTAAATGCACAGGAGTTAAATGAAATCGTGGTCGATTGCACACCTAGCTTACTGCTCGTTGAAGCGTGTGGAATGGAGCAAATTGTTCAGTTGGTTGAGACGTTGGTCTTGCCGTCAGGTCTCTGTCTTACGGCTGTTCCTGACTTAGCTGACTTAGATACGTCGGGAGATGCAGCTGAGGGAACTAAGCGAGAGTGGGTAATTGAGAGTGCTGAAGGGGCTAAACGGGCAGAAGCAATTGAGCGAAGTGAGGGAACTACGCGAGCAGGGGGGGCTGAGAGAACTGAAGCAACGCAGCGGGCAGAAGCAATTGAGCGAAGTAAGGGAACTACGCGAGCAGGGGTAGCTGAGAGAACTACGGCTACGAAGCGAGCGGAGGCAGTTGATAGTGCTGTAGCAACGAAGGAATCAGAAGCCGTTGAGGCCGCTAGGACAGCTGGCCTTGAACGCAATGACAATGAAGCGGCTGCAAACGATGAGCATGCTGAGCAACCATGGATCATGATTTACACAGGTGGCACGACAGGCAAAGCGAAGGGAGTCGTGCTCAGTCATCGCGCTGTCTTGTGCAATGCGACGAATACAATTGTGAGCTGGCAGTTATCGGAGCAGGATGTGACGGTAACGGTGCTGCCCATGTTCCATACGGGCGGATTAAATGCGCTGACCTTGCCGATTCTCGTCAGCGGTGGAACGGTTGTACTAGAGCGCTCTTTTGAGGCGGAGCGTACAGCCGAGCTGCTAGAGCGCATGGGTACGACCATCGTGCTTATGGTTCCGACGATGTATCATATGCTCGTGTCGTCTAACGCATTTGCGGCCGCATCGTATGCTAAGATGCGTACATTTTTATCTGGCGGTGCGCCATGCCCAGCCTCGGTGTATGAAGCCTTTGCGCAGAGGCAGCTATCCTTTAAAGAAGGCTATGGGGCAACCGAATCAGGGCCAAATAACTTTGTGATTGATCCGGTGATCGCCCAACAAAAAAGGGGCTCAATAGGTGTTCCTATGCTGTTTAACGAAGCTAGAATTATAAGTGGCGAGGGAGATAGCGTAGGTGATGTACAGGAGGCATATCAAGTTGGAGAGCTTGCTTTACGCGGCGGTCATCTGTTCAGTTATTACTGGAATAATGCTATAGAGACGAACAAGTCCGTTCGCAATGGCTGGTTTATGACAGGGGATTTGGCGCTGCGTGATGAAGAGGGATACTATTACATTGTTGGCCGACAAAAAGAGTTAATCATTACGGGCGGTGAAAATGTGTATCCGCTTGAAGTCGAGCGACTGCTGCTCCAGCATCCACATGTGCTGGAAGCTGCTGTTATCGGCTTAAACGATAATAAGTGGGGGGAAGTTGTAGCTGCCGTCATTGTCGCGACCAGAGATTCGGCGCTGACACCAGACCTTTTAGTCGAACATTGTTCCTTACAGATTGGCAAGTACAAAGTTCCGAAGCGCTACGTATTTGTGAATGAAATGCCGAAGACATCCGTTGGAAAGCTTGATAAACAGCAGATGCGTTCTTTATTTAAGAGGTAACAGATCGAACAGTGGTTAGTCTGCGGACGAGCTGCTGTTTTTTATTTGAAATATGAATGTAAGCCCTTCCAATTGTGATAAAATAACAGAAGGATAATGTTGGAAGGAAGGGCGCGGATGAATAAAGAGCACATACTTAAATTGAAAATGACACCGCCACCCGTAAAAAAACAATTGCTGCACCGCCCTCATTTGACCAAACGGCTTAATCAGCTTACGGGGACGCCCATTACATTGTTGACTTCGGGTCCAGGCTACGGAAAAACGACGGCGTTAGCCTCCTATGTACGTTCGTCAGATATGCAATGCGTCTGGTATGGCGTATCCGCACAGGACAACGATCTCCACCCCTTTTTACAACATTTAGTCTCTGCGCTGCGGCAAATCGTGCCCCAGTTCGGAGAAGCGCTATTGCTTGAACTGCGCAAAGGTGGCAGTGGTGCGATTGAAGACGATGCAGGAGCATTGGCTGAAATTTTCTTGAACGAGCTTATTCATCTGCCACAGCATACGTTGCTCATCATTGACGATTATCACCTCGTTGAGCACCATTTTGCAATTGATCGGTGGATGCAGACGGTCATTTCCTTTTTGCCGGAAGGAGACACGCTGCGACTCGTTCTTTCATCACGTCGCAGACCGAGTTGGGAGCAGCTGACGGTACTGCGATTGCGGGGGCATTTGCTGGAGCTTACCACAAATGATTTAGCATTTACGGAAGAAGAGATAGATGTTCTGTTCCATGATTATTATCAATATCCGTTGTCTAAGGAACGGATCCGTCTTATTTATACCAAAACGGAAGGCTGGATTATTGCGATACAGCTCATTTGGCAGCAGTTGCTGAATGCTAAAGGGCAGCTAGAACTTGAGCAAATATTGAATGCGCCTCGGGAGTCGATGCATGACTTGTTTCAATTTTTAGCGTTGGAGCTGTTTCAGAAGCAAATGTCGTTGATGCGTACTTTTATGTTAGAAACGAGCATTTTGGATGAGCTTACAGGCGAATGGTGCGACGCCATTGGGGGACGAAAAGGGTCTTACGAGCTGCTTGTGCAGCTGTGTGGGGATGGATTTTTGACCGCGATTGGCGAGGATCAATTCAGATACCACGCGTTGTTCCGCGAGTTTCTGCGTGATCAGTTACGGCGGCAGCCTGAGCGGCATGCCGCGCTGCATCGACAAGCGATGCATGTGTTCGTAGGCCGAGGACGATATGACATGGCTTTATCGCATGCGCTTGAGCTGGCAGATGTAGACGAGACCGCACAACTGTTGCAGCAAGTAGGGGTGGAGCTGATCAGAGGTGGTCATCTGGAGCTTGTCCATAATGGCTTGCGGCACGTGCCGGAGCGGGTGCAGACACGATATCCCTTTTTACGGGTGCTGATGGGTGATATTTATCGTTATCGCTGCCAATATGACACGGCCGAGGAACATTACCGCTTGGCGGAACAAGAGGCATCCTTAATGGGGGACATGCGTGGACGGCTTGCGGCCCTAGAAGGTCAGGCGATGCTATTCCTTGACACGATTCAGCCTGGCAAAGCAGGGCCGCTGCTCGAAGAGGCGGTATCGCTTGCCTCATCGCTGCCAGAAGGGGTGGCGGTTGGAAGGAGCGGTCAGCCGTTTGAACGTCCCTTGCAAGTTAAGCGACAAGTGCCGTGTGAACGACAGGAGCAATTGGCAAGGCTGAACGGGCTAATGGCTGAAAATATGTTGAATGCAGGTCGTGGCACTGAAGCGCAGGCATGGTATGAGCGCAGTCTGCAGCTGCTGCCTCATCGAAATGATCTTATTTTTGAAGCGAGATTATGCTTGCGTACAGGCAAGTTGCGCGAAGCCAAAGCACGACTAGAGCGCGCGCAACAATTAGAGGCAGAGGCAGGGGAGCTTTATCGGAGCGCGAGCTTTCATGGCAAAACATTGTCGCGCTCGCATCGCGAAGTTGATTTGCTGCTGTCGCTTATTCATAGCCTAGCAGGCCAGCCTGAACAAGCGAAGGAGCAGGCAGAGAAAGCGATGATGCATGGCATCCGCCTGCGTGCTCCTTTTGTGGAAGCTTGTGGTTGGATGCGCATGGGGCATGCGGCTCCATTAATGGGCGTGTACGAATTGAATGTGGCTTCCGAGTGCTATCAAGCAGCGTCCACGATTATGGATCGGCTCGACGTCAGACGCGGCAGTGCTGAACCGTTGATGGGACTATGTTTATTGTACGGCCGTGCTCGTTCAACGGAAACGGCTTTGCGATATGGACAACGAGGTCTGGATGAGGCAGAGCAGGCACAAGACGGATGGCTAGCGGGGCTTATCAGCTTAAGTATAGGGATCGCGCTGTTTTACGGTGATCGGTTAGCAGAAGCGGAGCGGCAGTTCCGTGAATGTGTGGATCGATTTGAAGTGTGTGGCGACCATTATGGAACGACGGTGTCGCTTATGTGGCTGGCGATTGTCACTTACCGCATGGAGGAGGAACCAGCGTTTGCGCTCGTGATGGAGCGATTTTTGGCGCAGGCCGATCAACGAGGCTACCGCTTTTTGTTCGTACAGCGAACGATGTTCGGACCTGCTGATACGCAGCAGTTGATTCCGCTGCTCATAGAAGCTGTTAAGCAAAATATTCAAGCAGGGTACGCTTCCTCACTGCTAAGTGAATGGGGACTTGATCGGCTTGGATACCATCCAGGGTACACTTTGCGCATCGAAACGCTAGGACTATTTCGAGTCCGACTAGGCGATCTACAGTTAGAGGATAAGGATTGGCAGCGTGGGAAGGCGAAGGAGCTGTTTCAACTGCTCGTTACGAAGCGACATCAACCGCTCACTAAAGAAGAGTTGCTTATTCTGTTGTTCCCCCACGCGCCAGAAAAGGCGGCCAACCGTGACTTTAAGGTGGCGCTTAACGCGCTCCAGACGGCATTGGAACCGCATCGCCGCGCACGAGCGCAGTCTTATTTTATCGTGCGGCAAGGATCTGCCTACCAGCTTAACGAAGCTGCGGGGTGGGTACTTGATACGGTTCAATTCGAACGTGACGTACGTAAGGGACTAGAAGCAGAGAGCTTGAGCGCTGCTGTCCAAGCGCTAGAGCAAGGGCTAATGTTATATCGTGGCGATTATATGCCCGACCGCCGCTATGAAGATTGGTGCATCGAGGAGCGCGAGCGACTGCAAGTGCTGTATATGCGGGGAGCGGAGCGGTTAGCCCAGTGCTACACCGAGATGAAGGCCTACGATAAAGCGATTGGCTGGGCAGAACAGATGCTGGCGAAAGATCGTTGCTGGGAAGAGGCGTATCGCCTGCTGATCCAATGCCATTTTCAAAAAAACAATCGAAATCAAGCTGTGAAATGGTATCACAAATGCCAAAAAGTATTGTTGGAGGAGCTAGGTGTGCAGCCGATGCCGGCCATTTTAGATTTAGTGACCCTCCATATTGACCTAGATTGTTAGGCACTGTAGGTACTTTGTTTCTGTGCAACTGATTTGTAACCGATCCCCCTTATGATGAGCTAGAACGGAGTCATAAGGGGGTTTTTGTGATGGAACAACAACGGCGAATGAGGAACAGAGCCATGCTGCTCTTGCTCGGACTAATGGTATTGTTCGTATCTGCATGCGGAACGGGTGGGTCAGGCGGATCAAGTGGTGCAGACAATGGTGGAACGAAGACGGAAGCGGGTCAAAATGGAACGGCAGGATCAACGGGGGCAGCCCCATTGCGCATTGGCGTACTCGCTTCTTTGACGGGGGCTTTGGAGAGTTATGGCAAGCAGACCGTGCAAGGATTCGAACTAGGCCTTGACTATGCTACAGGCGGAACGAAGACGGTCGCGGGCCGCAAGGTCGAATTTATTGTGGAAGATACAGAGACAAAGCCGGATGTTGCGGTGAAAAAGGCGACCAAGCTACTCGAAACTGATAAAGTTGATTTCTTGGTTGGAGCTTCTAGTTCGGGGGATACGTTAGCGGTACTGCCTTTGGCCGAAGAGTATGAAAAAATTATGATCGTTGAGCCAGCAGTAGCCGACAGCATTACGGGTGAACTGTGGAACAAATACGTATTCCGCACGGCGCGCAATTCATCGCAGGATGCGGTTGCCGGAGCGGCGGCCATTGCCAAGCAAGGTGTGAAAATTGCAACGTTTGCGCCAGATGGTGCTTTTGGACGTGACGGCGTCGCTGCTTTTAAGGATGCGGCTGTCAAGCTGGGCGCGGACATTGTGGCTGAACAGTATGCAGATGCGACATCGACCGATTTTACGGCTCATATTCAAAAAATAGTAAGTGCGAAGCCGGACTATTTATTCGTCGTCTGGGCAGGTGCAAATACACCTTGGAAGCAGTTGGAGGATATGAAGGTGCGAGACCAAGGTATCAAAATTTCGACCGGCGCACCTGATATTGCCGCGCTGCGAACGATGAAAGAGCTGAATGGAATGGAAGGCTTCTCGGTTTACTATCATTCGCTGCCAGCGAATGACGTGAATAGTTGGCTCGTAGCTGAGCACAAAAAACGTTTTAACGGCGAAGTGCCGGATCTGTTTACGCCAGGCGGCATGTCAGCTGCGATCGCGATCGTAGAAGCGATCAAAAAGACGAACGGCGCTACCGATGTAGAGCAGCTTATTACGACGATGGAGGGAATGTCGTTCGACACGCCAAAAGGAAAAATGACGTTCCGGCCAGAGGACCATCAAGCGTTGCAGACGTTGTACGCGGTGAAGCTAGAAAGTCGACCGGAATTCGACTATCCGGTTCCGATATTCGTACGCGAGCTGACACCAGAGGAGACGGCACCGCCTGTGCGGAATCAGCGTTAGGAGGTTGAACACGGATGACCACAATGAAGCATGGATCGGAACCTAAAGGGGAGACGATTTTGGAGACGAGTCAATTGACGGTTGCGTTTGGCGGACATACGGCCGTCAATCAGGTCAATTTGCACGTAGCGAAGCGACAATTTAAATCGATTATCGGCCCAAATGGAGCCGGCAAGACGACGTTATTCAACTTGCTAAGCGGTCAAATTCAACCGAGCGCAGGCACGGTTCGATTCAAGGGAACGGATGTGACGTCGTTCCCACCTTTTAAACGGACCCGACTTGGGATGGGAAGATCGTTTCAGATTACGAACGTATTTCCCCAATTGTCGGTGCTCGAAAATGTGCGACTAGCTGTCCAATCGCAAGCAGGCGTGCGTTTTAATTGGTATTCTTCGGCGCGTAAATATCGCCACTTTGAGGAGGTTGCGGTGCAACTGCTGGAGCTTGTGCTGTTGCAGGGGCGCGAACTGACGACTGCGGCACATTTAGCGCATGGGGAGAAGCGCAAGCTGGAGATGGCGATGCTGCTTGCCTTGCAGTCCGACTTACTGCTGCTGGACGAACCGACTGCCGGCATTTCGGTGGAAGAAGTGCCAGCCATCTTAGAAGTGATTCGCCGGATTAAGCAGGAAGGCGACCGAACGATTTTGCTTATTGAGCACAAAATGGACATGGTGCTCGATCTGTCGGATACGATCGCCGTCTTGTTCAATGGACAACTGATCGCGGACGGGCAACCTGATGACATTATGAAAAATGAGACCGTGCAAGCGGCTTATTTAGGAGGGCTGTACGATGTCGGCACTGCTGCAAGTGGAAGCCATTGAGACACATATCGGTCAGTATCACATTTTACAAGGCGTCACTTTTGAGGTGCAAACGGGCCATATTACAGTGTTGTTAGGCAGAAACGGTGCTGGTAAGACGACAACGCTGCGCTCGATTATGGGGCTGTCTCCGGTGACAACAGGCACGATTACGTTAAGTGGCGAAAGATTGGAAGCGCTACCAACTCATCTTGTTGCGCGAAAAGGGATCGGTTACGTACCGGAGGATCAAGGGGTTTTTTATGATTTAACGGTAAGTGAGACGCTACGTGTTGCGATGCGTTCCCAAGATGAGGCTTCACAGGAGCGGCTGGAATGGGCGCTTGAATTATTTCCGGATTTATCTAAACTGTGGAACCGGAAAAGTGGTCTGCTAAGTGGTGGCCAGAAGCAGATGTTGGCTATTGTCAGGGCCTATGTAAACGACAATCGGCTGCTACTGATCGACGAGCCAAGTAAAGGCTTAGCTCCGATCATGGTCGAGAAGCTGATGGAAGCGCTGATGCAGATGAAGGAAAAGACGACCGTACTGCTCGTGGAGCAGAACTTTATGATGGCCAGTCAAATTGGCGAGCGCTATTACATGATGGATGAGGGGCGTGTCGTGCGCGGCGGCTCGATGGTGGAGCTGCGGGACGATGAGGAGGCACGGCGTAAATATCTAGGTATTGCTTAATTGCTTAGTGCTTAAGTTGAACAACTAATGAGGCGGAAGTGTTGAGAGGGGGAGTGCAGTTGAACAGTATCGTCAATTTATTCGTAAACGGATTGGCGACAGGCATGCTTATCTTTTTGCTCGCATCCGGTTTAACACTTATTTTTGGCTTAATGAGCGTGCTTAACTTTGCACATGGTGGTCTGTTCGCGTGGGGGGCTTACAGCGGAGTGTGGCTGTACGCTGCGACAGGATCGTTCATCGTGGCAATCGTTGGAGCGGTATTAACAGGGGTATTGCTCGGATTTGTGATGGAGCGGCTCGTTATTCGGCCCGTATACAACAATCATATTTCGCAAATTTTAGTCACTTTAGGGGTCATGCTCGTCTTAAGTGAGTCTTTAAAAGTCGTATTCGGCCCCAATCCGCTCAAAGCCGATACTCCACCGCTGTTGAGCGGAAGTTGGGAGCTGGGTGGGATCATTTTTATTAAGTATCGCTTATTCATTATCGTAGCTGGCTTGTTCGTATTCGCGTGCTTACTATTCGTGCTTAAGCGGACGAAGCTTGGACTCATCGTTCGGGCAGGGGTCATGAATCCGGAGATGGTGCAGGCGTTAGGCATTAATATTCGCTTCGTATTTACAGTCGTATTTATGGCGGGCGCAGGTTTGGCTGCTTTTGGTGGAGCATTATTGGCTCCGTATTCGGGTGTTATTTTTGCAGAGATGGGTATGCAGTTTGCAATCTTGGCGTTTATTGTGGTCGTCATCGGGGGCATGGGCAGCGTTCAAGGCTCGCTGTTCGCGGCTGTGCTTGTCGGCTTGGCGGGGGCGTTTATGTCTTACTATGTGCCCGATTTGTCGCTGGCGGTTAATATGCTACTTATGGTTCTCGTATTGTTAATCAAGCCGTCGGGGCTATTCGGGGCGAGGGGGTAAATCGACATGGGATCTAGTAATCGTGAAGCGGGTTTACAAGATTTACAACCACACTCTGGCTCTAAACGCTTATTGCCGTTACATGCGCAAAGTCGCTGGTCAGGGTCGGCACTCCCGTTAGGCATACTTATGCTCATCCTTATTGCGCTGCCCTTTGTACACGATTCACGGAGCTTTCTCATTTTAATGACGCAAATTTTTGTTATGGCTGTGTTTGCGATGAGCTACGATATTTTGCTCGGCTATACAGGTATCGTGTCGTTCGGACATTGTATGTTTTTCGGGGTCGGGGCTTATACGACAGGGGTGTTTATGGATATGGCTGGGGCCAGCATGGGGATGCTCGTCCTGTCCGTAGTTGTAGGCATCGTGCTGGCAGCACTGCTTAGTTATGTAGTAGGTATGCTGTCGCTGCGGCTAAAAAGCCATTTTTATGCGATGCTTACGCTTGCTTTTTCAGGCTTGTTCCTCGTGTTGGCAGAGAAGTGGCGCACAGTGACAAGAGGGAATGACGGGTTCACGTTTCCGATTCCGGCGGTGTTAAAAGATCGTGCGGTATTGTATTTTACAGCGTTGGCTGTCATGGTGCTGGTGTATGTATTATTGCGCAGATTTACGAAATCTCCGGTCGGAAAGGTGCTGCAAGCGATTCGGGAAAATGAGCAGCGTGCAGAGTCGCTCGGCTATGAGATTGTACATTACAAAGTCATTGCTAGCATTGTGGCAGGTGCTGCGGCCAGCATTAGTGGCTCGTTGTACGTGGTGGCGCTTCGCTTCGTGAACACAACCGTATTTTCGATGGATATGACGTTAAATGCGCTGCTGATGACGATTATTGGTGGTGTCGGCACCTTATTTGGTGCCATTTTGGGAGCTTCTTTCATCCAGTGGGCGCATTTTGGTCTAACGGAGTTAGCGAAATTTCACCCGATATTTGAGCGCTGGATTATTTTTTTCGGATTATTGTATATCGTTGTCGTCTTAGTATTCCCAGCGGGTATTGTAGGCACGTTGCGTAACTGGTGGAACCTACGACGCGCCAAAAAGCAACAAGGGATGCTGCTGGATACATCCACAAAGGAGGCGACACGGGGTGACGGGTGAAGGCATGAATAAGGAGTTAGCGCCTGCTGTGTGTTCATTCGTGCTCCGTTGCCACCCACTGGTGGGGTCGGATGAATGGCGTATTCGTGTGACGTATGTGCAAGGGGAAGAAGAAACGATCGTATGTTCATTGACGGAGGCCGTTCGGTATATGGAACAAATGATGGGGCGGGGACAGTTGTCGGAAGGAAGGGGGAGCCGCTATGGAGCAGGGGCAGAAGCAGAAGCAGAAGGCTGAGGAGCTGCCGCTTACGGGGAGCGTATTGGAGCGGGATCAAGATAAAGTTGAAGATGAAGATCGAGATGAGACTGTCCACCTGCTCGGCATTGGGGTGTTTTTACCGGATGGCAGGATGACGAGCGAGGAGATTGCACAGGGTACGGGTATTCCCGTACAAGTTGTGCGGGAGAAGCTTGGTATTGTTGAAAAAACGGTGCCTGGCCCCGATGATCATCCCTGCGAGATGGGCGTCAAAGCGGCACGCAAAGCGATAGCTCAAGCTGGAATTCGAGCGGAAGAAATTGATCTCGTCATCTACATCGGAGAAGAGCACAAAGAATATCCGGTGTGGACGGCTGCATTAAAGCTGCAACAAGATATCGGAGCAGTGAACGCATGGGGGTTTGACGTTGCCCTCCGTTGCTGCACGACGATTATGGCCGTCAAGGTTGCCAAAAGTATGATGCGTGGAGATAAGAACATTCGGACGGTGCTGCTGGCAGGTGGATACCGAAATGGCGACCTTATTGATATGAATGATCCACACACGCGCTTTATGATTAATTTAGGTGCAGGTGGCGGGGCGATGGTGCTGCGACGAGGAGCGGGTAGAGCGGGTAGTGCAGACCATGCAGATCATGCGGATCATACTTATCCCGAAGTGCTTGAAGCTGTCGTAGTGACAGACGGTTCATTTGCAGAGGATGTTATCGTGTGTGCAGGCGGTACGAAGCAGCCGTTGACGCCGCAATTGTTAGCGGATGGAGGCCCGCGCTTTCGTGTACCTGATCCTGAGCAAATGAAGCGGCGGCTGGACGAGGTGTCGCTCCAGCGGTTTATTGATGTCATTCGGCAGTCTGCGGAACAGAGCGGCTATGCGATTCGTGACATCGATGTACTCGGTTTGCTTCATATGAAGCGATCCGCGCATCAGGCCGTGCTTGAAGAATTGGAGCTGCCGCAAGAAAAAGCGGTCTATTTGGAGCGATATGGTCATATCGGCCAGTTTGATGCCATGTTGAACTTGGAACTAAGTGTTAAGGCTGGATTGATTGGCCCTGGCAGCGTTGTTGTATTGGCTGCCGCCGGAATTGGCTATGCATGGGGGGCATTAACGCTTAGATGGGGGACGGGTACGTCCATTCAATAAGTTAGGGTGCATATCTCGCCCGAATAAGGAGGCCTTGACCATGCAGGCAAAAATACATTTGAAATCGGTGCAGCTGCCAAATGGAGAAATGCTCGGATACCGTGAACGGGATGGGGGCGACGAGCTAGTTCTTCTTATACATGGCAATATGAATTCCTCCTGCCATTGGGACTTGGTGTTTGAACAACTGGACCCACGCTATAAGCTGATCGCGGTTGATTTGCGTGGTTTTGGCATCTCGACTTATCATCAACCGATTCGCTCCTTGCATGAATTTGCAGAGGACGTTAAGCAGTTCACAGATGCGCTCCACATGCAGCGCTATGCGGTAGTTGGTTGGTCGACGGGAGGAGGCGTTGCCATGCATTTGGCAGCTGACTATCCTGAACAAGTGGAGAAGCTTATTTTGCTAGCACCTGTGTCAACGCGCGGCTACCCGTTCTACGAGGATGGCAGCGATGGGCTGCCTGATGTCACGAAGCGGGTAACAACGTTTGAACAGATTGCCAGTCTCAAGCGCAATCAAGCGATCGCAGAAGCAAATCTTCGCGCTGATGGTGCTTATATGCGGCAGATTTATAACGCTGTTATTTATACGCATAAGAAGCCAGCAGCAGCCCGCTACGAAAAATACATTAACGACATCTTAACGCAGCGCAATTTGCTGGATGTGTACACTGCGTTGAACACGTTTAATATAAGCGAGGTTCATAACGAAGCGGCTAAGGGCAGTGCAGCGGTGCAGCGTATTACGGCACCTGTGCTTCTCTTGCGTGGTGACCGCGACCTTGTCATCTCGGAACAGATGATGAACGATACGAGAGCTGATTTTGAAGGCAGAGCGAATTACGTGATTTTGCAAAATTGCGGGCATTCCCCGCTCGTAGACGATTTACGACAATTGCTGGCGGTGATGGAATCATTTTTGTCCGAGCCAAGCTCAAGCTGACAAACTCACAAACTGAGAGGCTGATAGGCTGACAAACTGGAAGGAGAGGTTGAACATGTCGTTGCAAAGCCCAATCAATGAACAAGGAAGCGGAATGAAAGGGAAGGCGGTTGTCATTACAGGTGGCGCGAGTGGGATTGGCTATGCTGCTGCCAAGCGTTTTGCGCAAGAGGGTGCATGTGTCGTCATTGCTGATTATAACGTGGAGGCAGGTCGACTCGCGGTGGAGCGGATTCAGACAGAACTAGGATTACAGTTGGAAGGTAAAGTGATTTTTGTGCAAACCGACGTCTCCGTAGAAGAAAGTGTCAGCGCTTTAATGGAGGCGGCGATGACGCAGTTTGGCGCGATTGATGTACTCATTAACAATGCGGGTATTACACGCGACGCAATGCTGTTAAAAATGTCAACGGAGCAGTGGCAAGATGTCATTAACATTAATCTGAACGGCGTATACTATTGCACTCGTTATGCGGCTCCTCATATGGCTGCGCGTGGCAAAGGGAAAATTATTAACACTTCGTCCATCGTAGGGTTGCAAGGGAATATCGGGCAGACGAACTATGCGGCTGCAAAGGCAGGTTTAATTGGGATGACTCGAACGTGGTCGCGTGAACTTGGTTATAAAGGCATTAGTGTGAATGCCGTGGCTCCGGGGTTTATTGAGACCGAAATGGTCGCAAAAATGCCGGGAAAAGTGCTCGAAGGCATGCGTGCAAAAGTACCGCTGCGCCGTCTGGGAACACCCGCGGACGTGGCGGAAACGTATCTGTTCCTTGCTTCTGATGCGGCCGATTATATTAACGGTGCCGTTATTGAAGTGAACGGAGGTCTGTCCATTTGAGCGGCCTCCGATTGCGCAGCGGTCCAGCGTTTATGACCGCTGAGGAAGCAGTTCAACTCGTCACCGATGGTGCTGCCGTCGGTGTCGGTGGCTTTGTGGGATGTGCTCATCCTGAAGCACTGACCGCTGCCTTGGAGCGGCGCTTTGTGCAGGAGTCCGCTCCGCGCAGTTTAACGGTCGTCTATGCAGCGGGACAAGGAGACGGTGAGTCCCGCGGTGTTAATCATTTGGCGCACGAAGGGCTTGTGCGCCGTGCCATAGGTGGACATTGGGGACTAGCTCCCCGCTTGGGCGCTTTAGCGCAAGCGAACAAAATAGAGGCGTACAATTTTCCGCAAGGTGTTATTGTGCAGTTGTATCGGGATATTGCGGCAGGTCGGATAGGGGCGTTAACTCATGTCGGGCTGCATACATTTGTTGACCCTCGACTTGGTGGTGGGAAGCTTAATGAGCTGACACAGGAAGACTTAGTTGAACTTGTTCAGCTAGGTGATCAGGAACAGCTATTGTATCGTGCCTTCCCGATCCATGTTGCATTTATTCGCGGCACAACCGCTGATGAGCGGGGTAACATCTCGATGGAGCGCGAGGCCGTCACGTTGGAAATGCTGGCGCTTGCGCAAGCGGTCCATAATAGCGGCGGCATTGTGATGGCCCAAGTAGAACGTACGGTTCGGGCTGGACAATTGCATCCGAAGCAAGTTGTTATTCCGGGCATCGTTGTTGATGTGGTCGTCGTGGCTGAGGAAGCAGCACATGCAATGACGTTCGCGGAGAGCTACAATCCGGCGTACAGCGGGGAGGTGCGCTTGCCTGCCGCTGAGCTGCCAAGGATGCACAAAGACGAGCGGCTTGTAATTGCACGCCGCGCCTTGCAGGAGATTCCGGCCCATAGCGTGGTCAATCTTGGCATCGGGCTGCCGGAAGGTGTGGGCTATGCAGCTTTAGAAGCAGGCCGCAGCGATTTAACGCTGCTGCTTGAATCGGGACCGATCGGAGGCATACCTGCACGTGGGCTTAGCTTCGGTGCGGCTTCGAACGCAGAAGCGATTATTGATCAGCCAGCCATGTTTGATTACATGGATGGGGGCGGTATTGATGTCGCTTGTCTCGGCATGGCCGAGGCGGATGGCAGCGGTAATGTGAACGTCAGCTGGTATGGAGACAAGCTAACAGGCTGCGGTGGCTTTATTAATATTAGCCAAAATGCGAGCAAGGTCGTTTTCTGCTCCACATTTACAGCAGGCGGATTGCAAGTCAAGCTCCACAAAGACGGTCTGCACATTATACGTGAAGGTAGGCATCGCAAATTCGTGCATCAAGTGGAGCATTTGACCTTTAGTGCCGCTTATGCGGCATCACGGGGTATTGAGATCGTATACGTCACGGAGCGAGCTGTATTTCACTTGCGTGATGGTGCGCTTGAACTTGTAGAAATAGCTCCTGGTATTAGCTTGGAAGAGGATGTGTTGATGCATATGACTACCCCTCCTAACGTAAGTCCTGGATTAAAACAGATGAGTTTAGCCTTGTTTGAGTAGCCAACGAAGTGCAGCCGCAACGCAATCGCAACGCGGTCACTACGTAATCGCAACGCGGTCACTACGTAATCGCACTCATTGCACAGACGGAACGCAGTCACTACATAATCGTACTCATTACGCAGACGCAACGCAATCGCTACGCAGCCGCAGTGTAGTCGCACCGCAGACGCTGCGTAATCGCAGCCGCTACGTAGCACTACTAAATTCAACAGCTTCCTCCAACTCAGCCCAGTATCTCGCATGCTGCTCCGTCATATCCGTATCAAGCGGGCAAGTAGCCGGAGTCAAATGTTTCAGCATCCGATCATCAATGAACCAATCCCCTTGTTCCAGCGGCGGATGGAGCTGATCCTCCCATACATCTTGCAACTTCGGACTATACACTTGTCCAGAACGAGTTGTAGCGGAGGGGGTTCCATCCACCGTAAATTGGGCTGGCCAATAGTCAGCTCTGGAACCTGAATGTGGAACCGTCTGAATGAAACGAAGCACCCCTGCATGTATGTCAGGTGTACAGAACAACAAAGCGTAAAGGCTTTTGCCGAGCTCGATTCGCTCATCTATATTTTTGAAATTTTCCAGAGTTAATCCCGATAAGCCAATTTTGTGCGCCCTATGTTCATGCAAGGTGTTCTCCTGCGACAATTCCAACGGGAACAAGATTTGATTCATTTGCAATTGGCCTCGCAGTGCAAAATCAACGCGATCAAGCACATGCTCGCGATACTGCTCGTTCTGGATCACTCGTCCCTCGATAACGTTCTGCTCATTCATAATTAAAGCAACAGTTAGCAGAGCGGATTCCTGCTGTACCCAGAATGAATGCCAGAACGGAGTCATAAAGCTCGATACGCCAAAATGCGGCAGCAAATGGAACATGCTTTTTCCTAATTTACGGCTTTCCGAGTACAGCAGCAATTGGGAATATGCATCATGAAAAATAAGGGCATTGGCTCGTTCCAACATTCGAAATATCCATAGTCGATGTTCAGCGCTTAACAGTTGTGGCAGCCATTTTCCTTGCAAATCGGTCATATTCCATCCCCCATTTCGGGACACAACGTGAGCCAACAGCGCCCAATGAATTTCTGGGAAGGCTAAATAGATTTCGCGATAAGCATCAGTACGTGTGATGTTGTTACGGTTGTTCTTGCGCACAGCGTGATGAATACGGCGAATAAGCGCAAGCTCGTCCGTCGTTAGCGTAAGCGAAGGCAAGGTATGATGGGTGGCTCGATGCCGTTCTTGTAATATTCGGCACACATCCTGCTCGACTCGCTTTGCAGTCGCATCGTTCCATTTCAGTTGATGCTGATCACTCGGATGAAGCCACTTGCCCGTCATTTGCCCCCAAGCCGATTGTACAGCACGCAAGGTTGTTTCAAGTGCAGTCTGCACAAAGTTGAGGGCATGACGCCAACGTTTAAAAGGCTGTGAATCCATATGTAAACCTTCTTTCTAACCATACAAATAGCCTCAAATAGCCCACATCTGCTTCCCTTAAGGAATCAGGTGAATCAATTTTATAGCTCATCATTAGTATGTCCATAATAGCGCTTTCGAAAAAGTTCATTTTAAATAGACGTTTGACTCGGGTACAATTGTGTTATATGTTGATTTGAATACCATTTAGGAGTGATATGATTATGGAAAAAGTACAGACGGTAGCACGATTCCAGGAAGTTATCGCTCAGTCTACGACAGTTGTTACGGTATTTAAGACAAGCTGGTGTCCAGATTGTCACTTTATTGATCCGTTCATGCCAGAGCTGGAGGCGCATTACGCAGGTACAGCTACTTTTTACGAGATTGATGCCGAGAGCCTTGTAGATGTTGCACAGGAATATAACGTCATGGGCATTCCTAGCTTTGTAGCTTTTCACAATGGAAAAGAAACGATTCGCTTCGTGAATAAGTTACGTAAGACGCGCCCAGAAATTGAGCAGTTCGTTGACCGCGCGATTGCGGTATCCGACGCATTGTAAGCTATTCGCTTCATCATCGTTAACTCATGCTCGCTATATCATCCGTCCCATTGGGGCGGATTTTGTCTCTTTATGAGTTAGACAGGCTGGCAATGCGTAATATTTGTCACAAATTAGTCGTACATTCGCCCCTAAATTCCGGTATAATGGTTACGGATTAGAACACTATTTTTCCCAATTGTACGGGATTTAAAATGAATAACGGGTCAGGTGAAACTTGTGAATCTGAACATCTACCGCCGCTTAAAACAGCTTGCATACGTAACGTCCATCGGCATGTTCACGGTAGTCGTGAATGGCGCTTTAGTGACGAAGACGGAATCCGGCATGGGATGCGGTACGGATTGGCCTCTGTGCAACGGGAAATTTGTTCCCGCTTACACAATTGAATCAATGATTGAATATTCGCATCGGGCCGTGACAGGAGTTGTTGGCCTACTTGTACTGCTTGCCTTCCTGATGGTATATCGATATGCTCGGGACAAGCGAGATGCGGTTACTTATGCGGGCTCAACGCTACTCTTCACTGTTGTGCAAGCGATTATGGGAGCAATGGCTGTTATGTACCCGCAGTCGCCACCAGTTATGGCGCTGCACTTCGGCTTTTCGATGCTAGCATTTGCCTCATCCTTTTTACTTTGTGTTGCATTACGGCGCTATGTGCTAGGACATGATCAGTCAGATAGCCCAAGTCAAGGCTACGTAAGCGCTAAGTTTCGCTATGGGGTATGGTTTACGCTGTTCTATACATATGTTGTCATCTACATTGGAGCTTTTGTACGGCATACGGAGTCATCTGGCGGCTGTATGGGGTGGCCATTGTGCAATGGCGAGTTTATACCGGATTTGGCCGGGGGAACGTTAATTGCGTTTGTACATCGTGTAGCGGCAGGACTATTGTTTATAGCTGTAGCGACTATGGCACATTTTGCGTATCGCAATCATAAACATAATCGAGAGATTCAGCTATATGGAATTTGGACATTGGTGCTCTGTTTGGGTCAGGTGTTAAGTGGAGCGCTAGTCGTGTTTACGATTGCTGATTATAACAGTTATGTATTTACGGGTCTTATTCATGCGACGTTTATTTGCGGAATGTTCAGTGTACTTTGTTATATGGCCATCCGTGTGTGGCAGTTGCGACAGAAATAAAGCATATCCAGCATTAAAAAAAGCAGATGATTTCGTCTTCGTTTCATGTAAACGTAGCGAGATCATCTGCTTTTTGTGTATGGCGGGTATTTTTTAGTGGTACCTAACATGTTTAATTATGCTCCTTCAATAATGATTTGCACCTCTTGCGAGAGCGGGCCGAGCAGCATAATCGAAACAACTGCTTTGGCAGCGGCAACCCAGCGGTTATTGCTTGGAGCGTGTGCTCTAGTCATTGCTTGTGTCACGATACCCGATGCAGCGCCGTTGCTTACGATTTCATGGTTCATTGTGTTGTTTGTCATCGTGGTGTTCCCCCTTGTTAAGTCTCGTTGTTGTTGTCTTTCATGTGTTTATCTTATCTCACACGCAGCACGTGATCCATTGAACGAGCTTACGTCTGTCTTACAATGTCGTCACTCAGAAATAAGGATTGTGGGCGGGGTTGGTAATTTTTATGAAAAGGATTATACTTGAATCGAAGAGAGAAACTTAAGGCGGATGACGCTTCATTTCGAGGAGGGCTCACGTTGTCATTTTCTAATTTACGTCAATTTATAGACAACTTGAAACGGGAAAACGATATTGCCATTATTGAGGAGCCAGTCGACCCGTATTTAGAAATTGCAGAAATACACCGCCGAGTGATTGAAAATGGCGGGCCCGCCTTGTTTTTTGCTCGTGTAAAAGGGAGTCCGTTTCCGGTCGTGACGAATTTATTCGGTACGACACGACGAGTTGATTTAGCGTTCGGAACACGTCCGGAACAGCTTGCGCAAAAATGTGTGGATGCGATTCCGAGACTACTGCCACCTTCCCCTAAAAATCTGTGGGAAGAGCGTGGGCTTGTGAAGGATCTGCTCAGCCTGACGAAAGTTGGGGTGCGCGAGGTGTCTCCGACACAAGCACCGATTATGGATGTGAAACGTGTTCACAATCCGCTGGAAGGCTTGCCCGCGCTTACAAGCTGGCAGCTGGATGGCGGGCCATTTATTACGCTCCCGCTCGTCTATACCGAGCATCCGCAACATCGAAGCAGCGACAATCACTTAGGCATGTATCGCATGCACATTTATGACCACGAAACGACAGGCATGCATTGGAAAATTCAAAAAGGTGGCGGCTTTCATCACGTTGAAGCCGAACTGCGGAATGAATCTTTGCCGGTATCCGCTATTGTTGGTGGCCCGCCTGCGCTAATCGCTGCGGCAATCGCACCATTGCCAGAGAAGCTGCCAGAGTTATTGTTGGCTTCGTTTGTTATGGGCGAGCGTTTGCCTGTGGTGGACAGTGGGTTTGCCGGTCATCGGATTCCAGCAGAGGCTGAATTCGTCATCCAAGGGCTAGTGCCGCCGCACGTCCGTCGGCCGGAAGGTCCTTTTGGCGATCATTACGGCTACTATTCGTTGGCGCATGATTTCCCTGTGCTGAACGTGAAGCATATGTATCATCGGAGAGATGCGATTTACCCAGCGACTGTCGTCGGTAAACCACGCCAAGAAGACTATTATCTAGGCGAATATTTAGTAAGGTTGTTGTCGCCTGTGTTCCCGCTCGTAATGCCGAGCGTACGCAAGGTGCATCCTTACCCCGAAACAGGTGCTCACTCGATGGCGGCAGCGGTCGTTCGCGAAAGCTATTCGCGTGAGGGGCTGATGTCAGGCTTCCGTCTATTAGGAGAAGGGCAGCTAAGTTTAACAAAGTTCCTCTTCCTGACGGATCAAGTGGTCGATTTAGAGAACTTTGCGCAGTTGCTGGAGGCGGTATTGGAGCGTTTCGATCCGTCATCTGATCTATATATAATTAACAATACGTCACATGATACGCTTGATTATACCGGACATAAACTGAATCACGGCAGTAAAGCGATTATGCTCGGGGTCGGCGATCCTATTCGCGATCTCCCGCATGAATATACCGAGGGAGTCGTGGACGAAATACACGACGTTGCCATCTATTGCCGCGGCTGCTTAACGATGGCGGGCGCCTCTTATGAGGCGGAGCCGCAGTTGGCGGAGCGCCTTATGCAACGACTGGCGAATAAAGGTACGGACTGGCCGCTTATTTTTTTAGTAGACGATGCACAAGTGGCCAATTCCCAGCTACCGTTTCTATGGTCGGTGTTCACGCGCTTTAACCCAGCATCGGATATGTATGCTGCGGCGGAAGTTCGCCAGCATCACTTGGCTTATAAGCTTCCGATCGTCATTGACGCCCGAATGAAGCCTGGCTATCCCGACGAATTGACCCCACGTGAAGATATCGTGCAACTTGTAGACCAACGTTGGAAACAATACTTTCCGAATGGTCTAAGACGGGGGTGAGTCGATGCTACGTGTTTTATTCGGAGAAATTCCCCGTCAAGATGAGGGTGAGCTGAAGCAGGCAATGTCAGCGATGAATGGTTACTTGGACGAACTTCGTTCACGTATCGCTCAAGATGGCGACCCGAAGCATATCCGGCGTAAAGCCGAGATTATGACAGTCGGCCTCAAGACATCGTTAGATGAACTGGAGCAAAGTGTGTACGCATCCGGCAAGTATGCGGATGGGGTACACAAGCAATATGAAGTGGAAATGAATGAGGCAGAGTCGGACGATTATTATCGTCATGTTTACTATTACAAGAACGGTTTTATTCGTGTCTTCGCGGTGCTGGATAAGCTGGGCACATTATTGAATGATATATTGATGCTTGAAACGGAAAAGGTGAAGCACCATTTCTCTTATTTCACCGTGCTGCGGCAAATGCGCACGTTAGGTCAACAAGAGGCCTTGTACCAACAACTATCGGTCTTAAAAGAGCAGTATAGTACGCAATTGCAGCATTTGCGCAAGCGGCGCAACACCGAAGTGCACCACTTAAATGCGGAGATGCAGGATGATCTGTGGCAGCGTCATCGCAGCTTAACGGACAAAATTAAGCTGGAGGACATCCGAGCCAACGTACAAGATTTACGGGATGCGCTTACGATGGTATGCGCATCCATCGTTCTTGTGTTTGAACATTTGTTGCACGTGTCGCGGCCGTTTCATAAATAATCCAAATTTTGTTTTTTGAAAAATGATTGATTATTTCAGAAATAACGTTTATAATCACCTTAATTTCATATCGATTTTCTTATCGAGAGTGGCGGAGGGACAGGCCCTGTGAAGCCCGGCAACCGATTTTGCAAGTCCGGTAGTACAACGAATGCTGTTGTATACTTGCAAAATGTCAGGTGCTAAATCCTTCAGAACAGCAACGGTGTTGGTGTTCTGGCAGATAAGAAAGGGATAGTAACGAGCAACTGGTCATTCATAAACGAAACCGTGAAGTCGTCGCCCCCTTTTGGCATCTGCCATAAGGGGGCTTTTTGTATATTCGTTTTGTATATTCGTTTTCCATCATAACCGAAACTAATAACGTACACCGTGTACTCTAGATCACGCACAACAAGCAATATAAGCGTCACATGCGTGACAAGCAACAGAAGCAACACAACAGAAGAAACACAACAGAAGTAAAACACCATCAACATGAATCGCAACGAGATTAGAAGAGCAAGGAAGGTGACGAATCAATTGATTCGATTAGAGCATATTAGCAAATCCTATCAGGGTAAAGGCAAGGGAAAAGATGGCGGCTTGCTTGCCCTAAATGAAGTCAGCTTGCACGTAGAGCAGGGTGAAATTTACGGCATTATTGGACATTCGGGAGCAGGTAAAAGTACACTGCTACGCAGCATTAACTTATTGGAGACACCCACATCAGGCACGGTCCATGTAGATGGAGTTGAGTTAACGAAGCTAGGCAAGAATGAGCTTCAGCAGCAGCGTCGCAAGATCGGGATGATCTTTCAGCACTTTAATTTGTTGTCATCGGCAACGGTGTTTGACAATATTGCATTCCCGCTGCGTCTACAGCAGAACTCGTCCGAGCAAGTTAAGGCCAAGGTGGAGGACTTATTACGCCTCGTTGGTTTAGAGGATCACCGTGATAAATATCCGTCGCAACTGTCCGGCGGTCAAAAACAGCGC
Source organism: Paenibacillus sp. 481 (assembly GCF_021223605.1). NCBI lineage: Bacteria > Bacillati > Bacillota > Bacilli > Caryophanales > Paenibacillaceae > Paenibacillus > Paenibacillus sp. 481. Next base: position 1,369,788 of record NZ_CP075175.1, on the reverse strand, counting down.
GTCGGCATCGCACGTGCATTGGCGAACGACCCGAAGGTGCTGCTCTGCGACGAAGCGACGTCAGCGCTTGATCCGCAGACGACGAATTCGATTTTGGAGCTGCTGCTCGACATTAATCGCAAATTTGGCATTACGATCGTGCTTATCACGCACGAAATGCACGTAATTCAAGCAATTTGCGACCGTGTCGGCGTTATCCACGGAGGTAAGATTGTGGAGCAAGGCAAAGTGGTGGATGTGTTCTTGAAACCACAGCATCCTGTAACGCGTGAGTTCATTATGGAGGAGCGTCATGATGCAGAATTGCAGCCATGGGCATCCTTTAAAGCTCAAGCTTCTGCGCATGCACGTGTCGTCAAAATCGACTATTTGGGTGATGTGACATACGAACCTGTGCTGCACCAAGTGCTAACCGCAGCGGGTATCACCTTTACCATTTTGCAAGGTACGATTTCACGAATGAAGGAAGTACCGTATGGCCAGCTCGTCGTGCGACTTGACGGCGAAGAAGCTTCGATGGTTGCGGCAATGAAGTCGCTCCAAGCGAAAGGCCTTGAAGTGGAGGTGCTGGCATAATGTTTTTCGGACTCGATTTTAGTTTAGTTCATTGGGATGAAGTGTTTGAGGCAACAGTAGATACGATGTCTATGCTCGGATTTTCAATGTTGTTCACAGTCATTATTGGTTTGCCACTCGGTGTTATTTTGTTTTTGGCGAGCAAGGGAAATGGAGCGACTTCCACAATTGGATACAGCATGTTATCGCTGATTGTCAATGTGCTGCGCTCTGTCCCGTTTGTCATTTTGATGATTGCAATTATTCCACTCACACGGATGCTCGTTGGTACTTCTGTCGGGGTTGAAGGAACGATTCCGCCGCTCGTGTTAGCGGCAGCGCCATTTTTTGCGCGACTTGTGGAAACGTCCTTGCGTGAAGTTGATCGTGGTGTCATCGAAGCGGCCCAAGCGATGGGTGCGACAACGTGGCAAATTGTACGTAAGGTGCTACTCCCAGAAGCGATGCCAGGTCTCATTGCAGGTACGACGATTACAGCTGTTACACTAGTGTCGTATACGGCAATGTCCGGCCTTATTGGTGGCGGTGGCCTAGGTGACTTAGCTATTCGTTACGGTTATCACCGCTATGAGTTCGAAGTTATGGTCGTGTCCATTATCGTACTTGTGCTGATGGTTCAAGTGCTGCAATGGATCGGGGACGCATTTGTACGTAAGTATACGCGTAAGTAAGCGTCGTTTAATACGGAAGCTAGCTCTTAGGAGCTTCAAATAGCACAAAAGGCACAAATAGTTCAAATAGCTCAATTACTTCATTACTTCATTTAGTTCGTGTCATACGAAATTGCAGGTACCATATGCACAAATCATGATTCGCTATATTCGAAAGGGGTAGGAATTAACATGAAAAAATGGACTTTTGTATTGACGCTCGTCACTTTGATCGGACTGCTTGCAGCTTGTGGCAGTAAACCTGAAGCAGGAACAGAGCCTGGCAAAGACGCGGCTTCCGGTTCCGCAGGTGCAACAACGAAGCTTGTCGTTGGCGCTTCACCTATTCCACATGCTGAAATTTTGAAGCATATTGCTCCTAAATTGAAGGAGCAGGGCGTGGAATTGGAAGTTAAAGAATATACGGACTATGTGATGCCGAACGTCCAATTGCATGAGAAGCAGCTTGACGCGAACTTTTTCCAACACAAGCCTTATATGGACGACCAAGTTGCCAAAAACAAGTACGATCTAGTCGCAGTTGCTAACATTCACGTAGAGCCATTTGGTGCTTATTCGAAAAAGATTACGAAAGTGGATGAGCTGCAAGACGGCGCAACCGTTGCGATTCCAAGTGACGCAACGAACGGTGGCCGTGCCTTGCTCCTGTTGCAAAAGCAAGGTTTGATTAAATTGAAAGACGGCGTTACGCTGAATGCAACGGTTCGCGATATCGCGGAGAACAAGAAGAACTTGAACTTTAAAGAGCTTGAAGCAGCAATGTTGCCACGAGCTGTAGACGATTTTGATTTGGCACTCATTAACACGAACTATGCTTTGCAGGCACAATTAGACCCGAAAAAAGCGTTGTTTATTGAAGAGAGCCTCAACTCTCCATATTCGAACATCATTACGACTCGTTCTGACAACAAAGATAGCGATGCGATCAAGAAGTTGCTTGCTGCCTTGCAATCCGAGGACGTAAAAACATTTATTAACGATAAGTATAACGGTGCGATTACGACTGCATTTTAATCGCAATCGTTCTAGTATGCTGAAGCTGCTGACCTCTTGGGTCAGCAGCTTTTTTTGCGGAGAGGGCCAGCTTGTTGTTCTAGGTTGACAAATCTTTTATACTGGATCGTAAAGTTAGTTTCTACTTGCAGCGCTCGAAGGAGGTTAAATGACGTGGAACAGCAGAGAAGAACAGCCCTTATAACTGGGAGCGCCAAGGGTCTAGGCAAGATGACCGCACTTATGCTTGCAGAAGATGGCTACAACATCGTATTGAATTATGTAAACAGTGAAAAAGAAGCATTTGCGTTGCAGCGCGAAATTGAACAGTTAGGTGTTCGTTGCATTGCTGTGCAAGCAGACGTATCACGTCCAGAGCAAATTAAACAATTAGTGCAAACGATTGAAGAGCAGCTCGGCAGCGCAGATATTGTAATAAACAATGCAGGTCCGTTCATTCGTGAGCGCCGCTTATTTGTTGATTATACAGAAGAAGAAATCATGTATATGCTTCATGGTAATCTGACAGGTGTTATGCTCCTTGATCATCTCGTACTACCTAGTATGCGAAAAAAAGGGTGGGGGCGCATTATTCATTTTGGTTTCGGTCACGCTTCAGAAGGACGAGCTTGGCCGCATCGAGCTGTATACGCAGCCGCTAAGGTCGGACTTGTGTCGTTCACGAAGACGCTCGCCGTGGAGGAAGCTTCCCACGGGGTAACCGTAAATATGGTGTGTCCGGGTGATATTCGTGGCGAACACAAGGAGCTGATGATTGAGGATGTGTCCGATCTTCATGATCCAGAATCGCCGCGTGGCCGGCCTGGATCGGGTGAAGATATTGCCCGTGTCATTCAGTTTTTGTGCGACCGGAAATCAGACTTTGTTACCGGCAATACGATCAATGTGTCTGGTGGACTCGATCCGATTCGGACGATGATTTCCAAGACATAATACATAAAAAGCGCTTCGGCACTCGGTCAGCTTGCTGCATTGGGTATGATTGAGGCGCTTTTTTCTGAACGGATGAGCAATTCACGATGGGCGATGGGAGGCGATACATATGAGTCGACTGACGAAGCAGTTAGCCCAAGAAATGGTTCGTCGTACGATGCGAGTCATTGGCTACAATGTGAATGTGATGGATCGGGATGGACGAATTATCGGGTCGGGCGATGTTGCACGGCTGCATCGTATTCACGAAGGCGCACTGCTGGCGATTCAGCGGCAAGGGCGCTTTGAAATTGATGTAGAAAGTGCGGCAAAGCTGCAAGGGGTGCAGCCAGGCACTAATCTTGTCATCGAATTTCAAGATGAAATCGTGGGCGTTATTGGTATCACTGGCGATCCTAACGAGGTAACAAAGTATGGAGAGCTAGTGAAAATGACCGCTGAAATGTATATGGAGCAAACGTATTTGCTGGAACAGGCACAGTGGGATAAGCGAATGAAAGAAGACTTTTTATTGTCGATCATTCATGCGAATGAGAAAGATGTGCTTAGTTTGCGAACACAGGCGCAGCGGATCGGCTTTCAACCGAACAAGGTGCGTGTGGCATGCATAATGGAATTGAGAGCGATGGATGATTCGAGTTCGCTTGATACGTTGAAAAAAGTAGTTAATTTGCTGGAAGGACGCTCGGCAATCGACTTGATTGCCATTCGTAATTCGCAGCAGGTGGTTCTATTTAAGCAGCATGTTCATGAGCGTCAGCCGCATTCCGACATTTGCGATGGAATACGCCAAATTCGAAAATGGCTGGAGGATAAAGAGATTGCCCCGCTTCGCATCGCTGTTGGCAAGCCGTACGGGGGCATCGAAGGCTTGATTGCAGCGTATCAATCCGCCCAAGATACGATACGGGTCGGAAAAGCTGTGTATCCGCAGCAACATGTGTACTATAGCGATGATCTGCCCAATGAGTCGTTAGTTGCGAACGTGAACGAATCTTGGATTACGAAGCAGTTCGTTGAGCTGTGGGCCAAGTTCGAAGCCGAAGATCGAAGTGGGGAGCTGCGTCAGACGTTAGCTCTTTATTTTGAAGAGAGTGGTGAGCAGCATCGGGTGGCGGACAAGCTAGCCATTCATCGCAATACGTTGCGTTATCGCTTGCAGCGGATTCATGAACTAACAGGCAAAGACCCGCGCAATTTTGCGGAGTTGTTTACATTGATGAGTGCCTGCTGGGCGTTTGCGTTACAGAAGCGAAGTGGTGCAGAATCGACATAGAATAATGTAAGGGCTTTCTATTTGTTCATTTGCACAAGAAGTGTAGGCTGAACGAACAGAAAGTTCATTTTTTTGCCCAATGAAGCGCTTTCAAAATCGCGGTACATTATAGGTGTAACTTTTTTATAACTGAAGAAGAGTTAAACTTAAATGAACACGATAGATTGGCGATAAAGGGGGAGAAGTCATGACGGTTACGGTAAGCGTTCTGGGGGCGCTCACGGCGCTGGTCGTTGCGATTGTACTGATTTTGCGCAAAGTACCACCTGCATACGGGATGATGATTGGGGCACTTGCGGGCGGCCTTGTAGGCGGCGTTGGGATGGTCGATTCGATCAACTTGATGATGGAAGGAGCCAAAGGAATTATTCCAGCGGTGCTGCGTATTTTGGCGGCAGGTATATTAGCGGGCGTGCTCATCGAGTCTGGTGGAGCAAAGACGATTGCGGAAACGCTTGTAAAAAAAGTTGGCGAGGCGCGTGCGTTGTTCGCATTAGCATTTGCCACGATGGTACTGACAGCGGTAGGGGTGTTTATTGACGTAGCCGTTATTACGGTCGCGCCGATTGCGCTGGCGATTGCGCAGCGAGCGCATATCTCGAAGCTGGCTATTTTGCTGGCGATGATAGGTGGGGGTAAGGCGGGCAATATTATGTCCCCGAATCCCAATGCGATTTCCGCAGCTGATGCGTTTAACGTACCATTGACTTCGGTCATGGCAGCTGGCATTATCCCAGCGTTGTTCGGCTTGGCGGTTACGTACTTCATCGCAAAACGATTGAGCAACAAAGGTAGCATGGTTACGGCTAGCGAGTCGGAAGACAACTAGCATGAACAATTGCCGAGCTTTATGGCGGCGATGATTGCTCCGCTGACTGCAATTGCATTGTTAGCTTTGCGCCCAATTGCGGGTATCGTGATTGATCCGATTGTAGCGTTGCCATTTGGCGGATTTGTCGGTGCGCTATGCATGGGGAAAATCAAACATTTGAACCATTACGCAGTGTCTGGACTGAATAAAATGGTAGGTGTGGCAGTTATGTTACTTGGAACGGGCACACTTGCAGGCATTATATCGAATTCGCAGCTCAAGGATGTTATTATTCAGGGACTGACGACTTCGGGCTTGCCACCCTTCTTGCTGGCACCGATTAGCGGCGCTTTCATGTCCTTGGCGACAGCGTCCACAACAGCGGGCACAGCAGTTGCCAGCTCGGTCTTCGGTGGAACGATTATGGAGCTTGGTATCGCATCGTTAGGTGCAGCGGCGATGATTCATGCTGGTGCTACGGTGTTTGACCATATGCCGCACGGAAGCTTCTTCCATGCTACAGGCGGCAGTGTGAATATGGCGATGAAAGAGCGTTTGAAGCTTATTCCTTATGAAACAGCTATCGGTTTAGTGCTGGCAATCGTTTCGACGCTTGTGTTCGGTGTATTCGGATGGTTTCTATAAATAGACATATATAAAATGGCCTGGACGGTAGGTCGCATAGCGCTTATAGGATGCACAATGCTCATAGTGCTAATAGTGCTCATTGGGCGATACGTGGATGGACTGAGATGGCCATGACCTTGGACAAAGGGATTGTGGCTATGGAAGTAGAGACAGAGGAGAAGGAGTGGAGTGGAATGAACATTGTTGTAGCTCCCGATTCATTTAAAGAGAGCTTGTCGGCATTGGAAGCATGTGAAGCTATTGAACGTGGATTACGGACTGTGTTCCCGAATGCCGCTATTACTAAGGTGCCGATGGCAGATGGCGGTGAAGGCACCGTACAGTCGCTCGTAGACGCGACTGGCGGGCATATCGTCACCTGTGAGGTGACGGGGCCCTTAGGTACGCCGGTGCAAGCCTTCTATGGCTTGCTGGGCGACGGACAGACAGCCGTCATCGAAATGGCTGCGGCTTCTGGCTTAGCGCTCGTTCCGCCAGAGGAGCGTAATCCGCTCCTCACGACGACACGCGGCACAGGCCAGCTTATTAAGGCCGCTCTGGATGCAGGCGTCCGCAAAATCATTCTCGGTCTTGGCGGCAGCGCGACGAACGACGGCGGAGTAGGCATGGCGCAGGCGCTTGGCTTCCGCTTCCTGCGAGCGGACGGAAGCGAAATCAGCGCAGGCGGCGCTGCTCTAGGCAGCATTGAGCGCATCGTAAGCGATGATGCGGACTCACGTCTAGCGGACACGGTCTTTGTGGCCGCTTGTGATGTAGATAACCCGCTTACAGGTGAGCGCGGGGCATCAGCCGTCTTTGGCCCGCAAAAAGGGGCGACCCCAGAGATGGTGCGGCAGCTGGACTTTAATTTAGTCCATCTTGCACTCAAAATCATGGAGTGCATCGGCAAGGAAGTTGCCCATTTGCCAGGTGCAGGCGCTGCGGGAGGCCTGGGCGCAGGTGTGATGGCATTCCTTAACGCTGAGCTGAAGCGCGGAGTCGGCATCGTCATTGAAGCGACGCAATTGCAAGGGTACATGCAGACTGCGGATATCGTCATTACAGGCGAAGGCCGCATTGATGGGCAAACGATTTACGGCAAGACGCCAATCGGCGTCGCCAAGACAGCCAAAATGTACGGCTTGCCTGTTATCGGCATTGCAGGCTCGATTTCCAGCGATAGTGCCGTTGTGCATGAGCACGGTATTGATATGCTGTTCACAATTGTGCCAGGGGTGTGCACGTTGAACGATGCGTTGGCAGCTGCTGCTGACAATATGGAGCGTACAGCACGTAACATTGCTCAAGTTATCGCATGCGGAATGAAGCTGAACAATGCCAAGAAGGCTCAAGCGCAATGGACACACAATGAAAGCTCACTGAAAATTCATTAAAGCTCATTAAGTCTCATTAAATGCTCCCATAAAAAAAGAAAGAGTCTTGCTTCGCATGATGCGAAGTAAGACTCTTTCTTTGATAATGAATCGAATTAGAATACTTGTACGACTTCGATTACGCCTTCAACTTCTTCTACCAAAGCGCGCTCGATGCCCGCTTTAAGCGTAATTGTGGAGCTTGGGCAGCTGCCGCAAGCACCCATAAGACGCAACTTAACGATGCCGTCCTCGATTTCAACCAATTCAACATCGCCGCCGTCACGTTGCAAGAACGGACGCAGTTTATCCAACACTTCCAGCACCTCATCATACATCGGAGCTTGTGTATTTTCGCTCATTTATGCCAACTCCTTTCATCCATGCTACTTTTATTATATTATAAACCTATGCGTTTTCAAAGGCATAAGAACAGGGTGGAGGATTTGGAAAATGCGTCCAATGGTTGAATTTTGCGTAAACAACATGCATCACGGTACAGATGAAGTTCTAAAACAGTTGGAGCAGAATCCAGATGTCGATGTATTGGAATATGGTTGCTTAGGAAATTGCGGTGAATGTTATATGTTCCCGTTTGCTTATGTGAATGGGGATATGTTAACTGCGCAATCATCAGATGAACTCATGACTAAAATTATGGAAAAAATAGATGAGATAAAAGCATGGGAGCAGTTAGACATCGATTGATGTCGCTGCTCCCTTTGCATTAACCTTTATGTCGTTTGGACATCCAAAGCACGCCGCTCTTAATGACACGCGGAATATAGCCGAACATGGCACGAGTTCCTACCATGCCGAAGCCCGACTTTTTGCCAAGGGAACCGAGTATACCTTTTAGCTTGATACGGCCAAGGTTAGGAGTTTCACCTTTCCACAAAGCACGCATCACATCGGCGATCTGTTCGCCTTGAGCTCCCGCTGCCTGCGCACTTGGCGCGAACGGCAAGCTAGCGCAGTCACCCACAACATACACGTTAGGATAGTCTGGTATTTGATGATATTCGTTGAGTAGCACGCGACCTGACGGATCTTTAGGCACCTGAAGAGCCTGTACGACTGCCACAGGCTGGATGCCTGCCGTCCACACCGTTACGTCCGATACCATTTCTTCCTCGCCGCTTTGTTGACGGTTATAGATAACACCTTGTTCTAAGCGGCTCACATTGATATGTGAACGCAACTCGATTTGGTGTTCTTGGAACCAATCCGCCACTTGGCGTGACACCTTTGCTGGAAACGGAGACAGCACGCGTTCTCCGCGGTCCATAAGGCGGATGTTCAAATCCGAACGGCTCTCCCGTAGTTCAGCAGCAATTTCCACGCCGCTGAGCCCACCGCCAACGATTGTGACTTGACCGTAAGGCTTCAAGTCGTTAAGCAGCTGGAATGTCTGGCGTGTACTAGACAACGTTTGAATACTGTTTCCATATACATCAGCACCTGGGATGCCGTGAAAACGGTCTGTACAGCCGAGACCGATAACTAAGCTGTCATAAGGAAGCGGGTCGTCATTGTCAAAGTGAACGAGCTTCGCTTCCAAGTCAATGCTTGCAATCGTCCCATAATGAATATGTAGACGCGGGTCGTTCGGAAAGCTGACCCGCACGTCTACATCAGACACTGTTCCAGCGGCCAGTGCGTAATATTCGGTCTTTAAACCTGAATAAGGCATACGATCTACAAGAATAAGTTGAACGTCGGAAGGCAATTCTTCTTCCAGCAAGCGATGTATAATGGCCAAACCGCCGTAGCCGCCACCTAAGATGACGTGTCGTTTCATCTAACTTCCCCCTAAGATGCGGAATAATGATGATGCACAAGATGTTGCCGCGAAAGGCGGCGCTAGCGTTGATGGCTCTCCACACCTATCAGATTGTTACATGATGCTGTGGTTGATATACTGTTTTCTCTGTCTATATGGCTCTTGGTTGGAAGTCGTCATCTTACATAAACAGGGTAAATCATGCTGCTTTAGTTCTGTCTTCATTCTTACATGTAAATCATCGTTAATTCATTCTAATCGTAAACTTTGATCTCGTTATAGAACGTATCGCGCTCGATTGGAGTGCGACCAGCACCTTTAACGAGCCAGATTAACTCATCGCGCGTCAAGCCCTCTGGCGTTAGAGCGCCCGCGGCATGGCTAATGCGTTCTTTAACGATTGTACCGTGCACATCAGACGCGCCAAATGTGAGCGCCACTTGTGTCAATTGGGTACCAATGTTAATGAAATACGCTTTAATATGCTGAATGTTATCGAGCATCAAGCGGCTAATCGCAATCGTCTTCAAGTCCTCATAAGCAGGGTTGCGACGCTTAATACCAGCTGTCGGGCTTTTTGGCTGCATCGACAGCGGAATAAAGACGAGGAAGCCGTTCGTCTCGTCTTGCAGCTCACGCACACTAATTAAGTGGCGCACGCGATCCTCATGCGACTCAATGGAGCCGTATAGCATCGTCGTATGCGTCTTCATCCCGAGCCTGTGCGCGGTACGGTGCACTTCGAGATAACGCTCTACGCCTGCTTTTTCAACGCGCATCTTTTTCCGATATTCATCGGACAAAATTTCCGCGCCGCCGCCTGTGAGTGACTTCAAGCCTGCGTCCATCAGCGTGCGCAGCACCTCTTCGATGCTAAGCCCACTAATCCGTGTGAAGAAGTCAATTTCGGCTGCCGTATATGCTTTAAGCGTAACGTCAGGGTACTTTTCGTGTAAAATACGCAACGAATCAACATAATATTGGAAAGGCACATTTGTATTGTGACCGCCTACAATATGGAATTCGCGTACACCTGGGTGAATATGTGGCTCTACATAGTCAATCATTTGCTGACCTGTTAACGTGTAGGAACCTTCTTGTCCTTCATCACGGCGGAAGCTGCAAAATGCGCAGTGTGCTTCACACACATTTGTGAAGTAGAGCGACATATTTTCAATAAAATAAACTTTTTTACCGTTCTTACGCATGTTCGCGAGATTCGCCAATTGACCCAAGGTCAAAAGGTCATCTGTTTTGTACAAATAAACGCCGTCTTCTAACGTTAGACGTTCGCCGCGTTCTACTTTGTCTGCAATCTCGGCCATACGAGGATCAGCATGACGGGTCATGAGCATCGTCATTGGATTGCCTCCTTTGTTATGAGCAGCATGTTGAACATGAATCATAATCATGAAAATGTGTGTTAGTAAGGTTGTTCGTCCCTAGACAAAATAAAAACTCCGCGGCGGAGACGTTCCGTCGGAGATGCAGTGAAACGAATCACATATAAAGACATTAGTTTGTCACCGCGACTAAAAATGTTCACATCTATTATACCCTTGCCTTACGAACGGGGCAATACATTCCACAACCATACAAGGGGAGTTTTCCCATTGCACATAATCCCTTGTAGGATGAAATCGGGATGGTTATACTTAGAAATATGAGGAGGGATTTATAATGATTACAATTAGTGAATTAGCGATTGAAAAAATACAAGATATGATCGCCCAAGAGGAAAACGAGGGCTTATTCTTACGAATTGGTGTTCGTCCGGGCGGATGCAGCGGTTTCTCTTACGGCATGGGCTTTGACGACGAGGAAACAGCAGAGGACGTAAACTTAGAAGTTAGCGGCATGAAAGTCGTTATTGATAAGGAAAGTGTACCTCACCTTAGCGGACTCGTCATTGACTATAAAGAGTCGGGCATGTCTGGTGGGTTCACGATCGACAACCCGAACGCCGTCGCTTCGTGTGGCTGCGGATCATCTTTCCGTACAGCGATTGCTGAAGGCAAAGCGGAGAAGTGCGACGATTAATTCGCGTGGTTGAGCGCTTTTTCAAATCGGTGGTCTGATCGCTTGCCTACGCGTTAGCTATGTGCGATAAATGACGAGGGTTGCGGATTACACCGCAATAATGAGCGTTAACAACCCCGAAAATGTTTAATAACAACCCTTATTTCGGTGTTTTAGGATTGTTAATCACGACCTCTCGAACGGTAGATTCGTTAATTACCGTGCGGGAGGTTTTTATTTTGACTTTGAAAAAACGAAAGAGATGGATTTCTATTGAAGAAATTACTTACCCGGAAATCACGTTAGAGCAGGCTCTTGAGCTGGCCGTGAGTGTTAAATGATTCGGAAGGGCTGTGCAAGAGAACGCTAAAGGATTACGCAAAAGATTACGGATGCTTCTTGAAGTGGTTAGCGAAAAACTTTTCGCGGTATCTGACCTTTTGCAGTGGATATGGCGTTCACGTATACGAAATAAAACCCCGTGTTATTCAACGGGGCCTTTTTCGTATGATTTGCGATCTGTAACGCCTAAATATTCTTTTAATCCGTCTTGAAGAATCCGAGAGAAATTAACGTTTGCTTCCTCGGCAGCGTCATTAAGCCATTTCGGAATAGTTAACGTCTTTTTTGTCGCTTTCTCCGCCATATAGTCGCGAAACGGAGGCATCCACACTTCAATTAAAGCGGCGGACTGGTTAGATTCAAGGATAATGTCAACCGTTCTCGACGATGCTGGAATGTCGTCGCCGTCCTCTTCCAATCCGTAAAGGTGTAGCGCCAGGCATTCCTTCGCCATATTGAACGCTTCCTCTTCGGTATCTCCACATGTTAATGCTCCCGGTAAATCGGGAAACTCAACGGAGATACCATCGTCTGCGTAGTCAAAGATTGCGGGATATATATAACGATCTTTCACATTTTCCACCACCTTGTATGTGCCAAAGCTGTATAAAATACTTTCTTTGGCTTTTAGCTATATAAAACTTCCACAGGCTAGGGACTATTTAAGCCCCGCCTGTTTCAGTATACTTTCAAATGTTTTTCGAGGTAAGTCTTTCTTAGGGTGAGGGATGGTGACTTTTCCTTTTTTGGTCGGATGTTTAAATTGATGATGACTACCTTCAATATGTACCAAAAACCAGCCGTCTTCTTGTATTAGCTTAATGACATCCCTCGAAGGCTTGCTCGCCATTACTGCACCTCCTCGTAAATTGATTATAGTACGTATAAAAACACGTGTCAATATTATATAGGGATTATTTTCCTTGATACTAAAAAACCTTCGATACTGTCGTTTCACCCCTTCAGTTACCCTATATTATGAGAGTGAATTGACCCGAGTCACAAGGGAATGACCCCACAAATTGCACCGTTTGCACCGTTAGAGAGGTTTTATTTATGTGCGGTCCTAACTTTCAATTTTGTCATGCAAGGTAATAAATTTCGATGGCAACTCGACTTCTCAAGCACTATATTTACTAGAGAAAACATTTACTAGAGGAGTGTTAGTCTTGAGAAAATCACCGCTTAACAAAGTGAAAATGTTCGTATCTGCCTTGCTCGGCACAAGCTTGCTATTCAGCAGTGCAGTCGCATTCGCGGCACCTGCACCGAAGCAGCAGGAGAAGCCGAAGCAGGTCAAGACGATTTGGGATAACATGAATGCGAATAAGATGTACAACGATATCAAGCATTTGTCAAAAGCACCGCGTGTGGCTGGGACAGATGGAGAATATAAAGCCGTTCAATATATTCATAATCGATTTAAAAAACTTGGCTATGAAACGAAAATTCAGCAGTTCGAGTTTAAAGATTGGGACAAGAAGAAAGGGAAATCCCACAATGTCATCGCAACGCTGAAGCCTAACACAAGCAAAAAGACAAATGAGATTGTCATTATTGGTGCGCATCACGATTCTGTAAAGGGTTCACCGGGTGCGATTGACGATGCTTCAGGCGTAGCAGTTATTTTGGAGCTAGCTCGTTTATTTGCGGACCAAAAACGGGATACAGAGATCCGGTTCGTTTCTGTTGGAGCGGAAGAGTTTGGACTATATGGCGCTAAACATTATGTGAACACGTTAAGCCAAGACGAAATCAAACGAATTGTTGGCCAGTTTCATATCGATATGGTAGGTAATAAGGCTGCCAAACAAATGGCTGCCCTTACGGTGGATGGCAAGAAAAATATAGTGACTGATTTGGGAGCAACATTCGGGCAGAAATATGCAAACAAATTTTCAACTTCCCAAATTAGTGCGAGTGACCACGCGGCATTTGCAGCAAAAGGTATTCCTGCTGCCGTGTTCTCGCATATGCCGTTAGATTTGGCGTATCATGCACCAACAGATACGATCGACAAAATAAGCAACGCGAAATTACGTGAAGCGGCGACTGTAGTGGGTGCTTCCGTGTACAAAATTACAGATCCTGCGACGCCATCTTTTAAGCAGGTCCATACATTTTTTACACCAGTAGATTACAAGTTTATAAGTTTAGAGGAACTGTTTGGCCTACCGCCAGTAGAAAACAATGAAGAAAAAGAAGAAAATAAAAAGTAAAGAAACGTGCAATTGAAGTAGCCGCTTCAAAGGGGTGGCTTAAAACTAAAGGTATTACCAAGATAGGCCGTTACCTTGCCGCGGACGGCCTATTTCTTTATGTTCTGGATAAATGGATACATATACAGCTAAAGGAGTACCTTGCATATGAAGTCTCAACCCTCAAAGCGTATTAAAGTTGAGCCAGGATTTTGGGCAGGTTTACGTCAACTAGGGATTGCAGCCCACGATGTAGCTCGCAGAGCACAACTGCCACTCACCATTATTACGGAAACAGTAGTCACTACCGCTCAATATTTTGCGATCTGGCAGGCCTATTCCGATCTCATTGGTGACACTGCCGAAGGAATCATCAAGCTTGCGACCGCATTTGACACAGCGAAGTATCCTCCGACCGTCTTAGCGACTTACCACTCTCGTGACTATCGCGATGCTCTAAACCGAATGGTTCGGTACAAACAACTGTGTCCCCCTGAAAGCTTGCGTATAACCGAGGAGGGGGAGTACTGTACAATCAAACTGGAATGGCTAAATACAGAGCAACCCGGTCCGCCGATGCTGGTTGGTATCACGCTGGCATTTCTTCTGGAGCTTGGACGTCGGGGCACAGGTCAGCCTTTGACAGCGGAGCTCGTCGAATTTTCGCACGCAATGGGAGACGTACAAGCTCTTGAAAATTACTTTGGCTGCTGTATCCGGGTTGGTGCAACATGTAACCGGCTGACGCTACATCGAAGCGATTTGGACCTCCCCTTTACGTCGTATAACGAAGAGCTGTTAGAGATCCTTACTCCCGTGTTGGACAGATCGTTGAATGAACACCAGCACAGCCACTCATTTACCGAAATGGTCAAATGGATCATAAAGCGTAGTCTTACAGGAGGAAATCCTAACATTCAGGCTGTCGCCAAGGAACTGGGTATGAGTGATCGAACCTTACAGCGCCGGCTTACTGACAAAAATACGAGCTTCAAACAGCTGTTGACACGAGCTAAACATGAGCAGGCACGTGAGTACTTGAGAGATCCTTCCCTCGATATTAAAGAGATAGCTTTCTTAATTGGATATGAAGACCAAAACTCATTCTACCGCGCGTTCCGCCTCTGGGAAGGTGTTACTCCTTCAGCTTGGCGCAATGAACATCTAGGTTCAAACTCGAACTAAGTTTTATCGTTTGGCGTGTGAAGCAAGAAATTTGGCGCAATAGGCTAGTTACTGTAAGATCCAGACCAAGTAATATAATCACTATTCGAAGTGCGAAATTTTAACTACAAACAGTACAAGCACTTTTTAAAGGAGAAATGGTTGTATGGATATGGGATTAAACAGCAAAACCGCTTTAGTTACAGGATCAACTAAAGGTATAGGTAAAGCAATTGCTATTGAACTTGCCAAAGAAGGTGTAAATGTACTCATTAATGGGCGAAATTATGATGAGGTAGAACGGACAGTAAATGAAATGAAGTCAGATTTCCCGACTACTTCTCCTCAAAATGCTACATGCGATATCGTCGATATTCAACAAAGAGAGGCTTTATTTCTTAAATACCCCCATATAGATATTTTAGTTAACAATATGGGTATTTATGAAGTTATGCAATATGAGGACATTGACGATGAAGTATGGGAAAAGTACTTCCGTACTAATGTTCTTGCTGCTAATGGATTATGTAGATTTTATTTACCTAAAATGCTGGAAAATAATTTTGGCCGCATGATCTTTATTGCAAGTGAAGAGGCAATTATGCCTTCAGGACTAATGCCCCAGTACGGTATGACAAAGTCAATGCTCTTATCATTGTCAAGAAGCTTATCTAAATTAACAATAGGAACAGAAGTTACCGTTAACACGATTATGCCAGGACCAACACTCTCTGAAAATGTGTATCAAATCATTGAGGGGATGTACCCTAATGATGATAGGCCTTTTTTAGAAATAGAAAAAGAATTTGTGACAACGAACTTGCCTCAATCTGAAATACAGCGATTTATCAAGCCGATTGAAATCGGGAGACTAGCTACATTTATGTGCAGTCCTTATGCATCAGCATTTAGAGGTTCGCCAATCCGGATGGATGGGGGAATGGTGCCGGCTATTTTTTAAAAAACAGAAAAAGGGCTCTCCATACACGGTTTACAAGTGTTGGAGTGCCCCATCTATGATCGTCTGAATTGATTATTTTACAATTTTAAGGTTCGTTTTGAAGTAATCGAACTCCATCATAAGGCTATTGAATTGTTTGCCCTCTTTGGATTCTGGTTCAAATGGGTTAGATTGCGGCGTTGTGCCCACCCATACAAATTCATCGTTCTCTGCGATTTTCTCGCCGAGTCCAGGACCTTCTTCTTTGCTCATCGCTTCGAAGTTTTTCTTCGACATTTTATGAATAGTGAACAAAGATTCGGAGTCTTTTTTACCGTCTGGTGTAAAATTGAATTCTACAATCAAATCGACACCTGGAAGTTCCTGCATATCTTTACGCTCTTCCATTTTCACTGTATTAGCCCATTTCTCTGGCATAGCAAGTGTGAATTGTCCTTCTTTGCTCGTGAACACGTTAGCATTTGGCGTTTGAGTCTCTTGTTTATTATTGTTAGTCGTGTTGTTCGTTTCTGTTTTTACTTCAGGCTTTGCTGTTGCTGCCTCTTTATCCCCACAGCCTGCTAGTAATGCGATAGACATGACTGCTCCAAATAGAATCATCCACTTACTTTTGTTGTTACGCATAATTGTTATCCTCCTGATGTATACCGCTTGTTGTTTATGTGTTCATATTAACAATAAATAAATCGTTAATTGTAACAGATAGGTAAAGAAACCATAACAATCTAATGAAAAATCGGTGAAAATTTTGTCATACTATGAATATTTTCAGAAAAATCGAGTTCGAAGCAAATAAAAAAGCCTCGCTGCGTTAAGTTCATACCTAACGTATCAAGGCCATTTTAATTAGATATAAAGATGTAGGCTATCTAAACTATAAAAACGTTTTGTTTACCATTATGCCAATCAAGTAGAAACAGAAAAGGGAAAACACACAGCTAAATACGCTGAGGGCACGATGTTTTTGTTTCCAAAAGCGAAAGCTAACGACTAGAATAGCGACGTTTACAACGACTAATGCGATAGACATGGAAACGATAGCGATCCAATATAACACTTCAAAAAATCCGGCTTGATCCATGACGGCCTCCCACCTTATGTACAAATATCATAATAAATGAACACGTGCAATTACGATTAAGTCACTTTATACGATACCATCCGAAAGTTGGAAATGACAAGCACGAATCTGTGTCCATTTCGTTTCAATCCTCGATTCTATTTAAAATAAGGCAAGTGCCTTGGACAAAGATACAGGAACGACTGCCTTCCCATGAGTATGTATAAGTAAGAAGGAGGGGGATGTACGCATGGAAATGAGACAGTTGGCTAGCAAATGGATCAAAACCGAGGTGCTCTTGTCAGATTCACGCGTAGCGGGTTACATCCCAGCAACACGTTTTTATAATACGTCTAATTTGTTTCATATGTTGAATCAGTTTGGATTCGTGGTCATCAAGCCTGTAGTGGGTGGTGGCGGAGCAGGTGTAATTAAGATAACGAAGGAAGGTCACACATACAGCTATACGAATATGGACAAAAAAAGCTCGTTTGCTGGATTTGATGCCATGGTTCGGTCTTTATCCACCGTGAAAAAGAAGCGAGCTTATTTAATCCAACGTGGTATTCGGCTCGCGACCATTGAAGGGCGACCAATCGATTATCGGGTAAAAGTGGTTAGAACGAACGGTGTATGGGAGTTTCGTTCTATGGTCGGTAGGCTGGCACGAAAAGGATTGTTTATTACGAATTTATGCAAAGGTGGGACGATGATGACGGCGGCGCAAGGGATTGGTCAGTCGTTGTCGGAACGATTTGTGCAACCGAAAAAAAATGAGATGCGTGATCTGACTAACATTTGCGCGTCTATATTTGAAATGAATTTTCCGGAACTCGATAAACTTGGATTTGATTATGGCCTTGATGAAATGGGGCAAATCTGGATATTTGAAGTAAATACGCGACCGCAATAACAGAGGCCATATAGGATGATAACGAAACATATGAGGCTACTATAAAATGTTTTTTCAAAATCTGCAAATATAATTAAATCTTTTTATTAAAAATCGACAAAAAAAGATGTGAATAATCATATCCACATCATCCCCATTGGTAGAAGCCGTATTTCGACAGTTATTAACAATCTATACACAATTTTTCCACATCAACCTGTGGATAAAGGAACGCTTGTTCCGCTTTTTGCCGAGTGCTATGATGAAGATCGCTTAATTACATTTAGGAAAGGTTGTGATTAGGATGGCTTTACTTTCCGACGATATGCTTATGGACTCATATGAGCAAGCCGTCAAATTACGATTAGATGAAGAATTTATCGTGTTGTTGCTCGCGGAAATGAAGAAACGCCGCCTACTACCAACCCTCTTCCAGATGCCGGTAAGCAGATAAAAGAACCGGAAATAAAGCGGCTTTACTCCCAAACCAACCCGTTAATGTACGCTGAAGCATGGCAGTGCTCGCAGTACATGATATGTAAGCATACGAGATCGACAGAACTATTATTTTGTGTACCCCACATTTGTACGGAAAGTTCGTCCGGTTGGTATGGAGCGTAAGGTCCAATATAATCTTCGAGTTTGCCGCTGTCGACGGCTGGGTTCGCACAATTCGGGCAGAGTAGTTCCGGGTTGATGATGCCGTTGCAAAGTGGACAAACATGGAACAAGGGTATCCTCCTCCAACAAAAACAGATTAGGAGTAGGATACCCTTTCTTTCGTTGTCTATGACAACGACTGATTAGCGTTTCATGCTGCTGCTATGTCCAGGGGACAGCTTGGCAGATGGATCAATATATACTTTCGCGTTGTTAATCGCGGTGGGTGCTTCACCAAATCCGACGGCAATCAACTTCAGCTTGCCTGGATATGTCGTAATGTCGCCAGCTGCAAATATACCTGGGACGTTCGTCTCCATGCGTGAATCGACAATGATCGATCCGCCATCAATTTGCAAGCCCCATTCTTCGATCGGGCCAAGCGAAGATACAAAGCCGAAGTTCACAATTACTGCGTCAACATCGATGTCTCTTGCCTCTTTCGATTTCACATCCGCAATCGTAACACGGTTAATACGGTTTCCGTCACCGTGTAGGTGGGTGATTTCAGTAGGTGTTACAACTTGCACCTTCGAATTCATCAGCGTTTCTACACTGTGCTCATGCGCACGGAACTTGTCGCGACGGTGAATAAGCGTTACTTGCTCCGCAATCGGCTCAAGCATAAGTGCCCAGTCTACAGCAGAGTCGCCGCCGCCGCTAATTAACACCTTCTGGCCTTTAAAGCGCTGCAAATCACTAATAAAGTAATACAAGTTCGAACCTTCGTATTGCTCTGCTCCTGGCAGATCAAGGCGGCGTGGCTCAAATGCGCCGATGCCAGCCGTAATGATAACCGCTTTAGCTTTATGCACAGCCTTGTTCGTTTTGACCTCGAACGAGCGCTCATCCAGCTTTTTCACATTAATGACCTTCTCTTCCAAACGAACATCTGGATTAAAGAACTCCATCTGCTCCTTTAAGCGGTCAACAAGCTCTTGTGCCGTGACTTTAGGAAACCCAGCCACGTCATAAATATATTTTTCCGGGTAAAGCGCGGCTAATTGTCCGCCAAGTTGCGGCATGCTGTCAATAATTCGAACGGAAGCATGCCTCATGCCACCATAAAATGCAGCGAACATACCTGCTGGGCCGCCTCCGATAATTAAAATATCAACAACATCCTGCTGTGTATCTGCTTGTGTAGTCAAGGTAAGAGCACCTCCAAAGTAACGATGTCAGACCAACGATGTTGGTCAATCTGCGTGTATTCGCATCCCCATTATAAACTTCCTTTGCACAGAATGAAACTCTGAATTTCTAAATCTTTCAAGTTCGTCGACAATAAGTGCTCGAAAAATATTCCCAAAACTATCGCGGTTAAATTTCACCCTCCAAAAAAGATAATTAAAGCGCTTTCACAAATGCCTATCAAGAAAATATGCTTGTAATTTGGAGCGAAACTTAGTATGATTTCATTTGAATTGTTTACAATTTTGCGACACTTTAATTGGTATTGGACGAACCGAGTTGTTGTTTCTTCGTATGGCCCATGCTGATCTTTGGATTTTCAGTACGTTATTATTAAGGTACAACGATTGGATTCGTTTCAGTAATAGCATCAACATGCGTATTTTTGTGTAGTTTTTCACAATTTAAATTTTCACCTAATGCGCAATCGTTTTTAACGATATTTAAGGCTTAATGTGGCATGATAAAAACAATACGTTTTTCGATCTTGGAAGGAGTAGAAATGATGAGCAACATACCTAAAATTGTCATTCTCGGTGCAGGTTATGGCGGTATTATGGCAGCACAGCGTTTACAAAAAGAATTGAACTACAACGAAGCGGACGTGACGTTGGTAAGCAAGCATGATTACCACTACTTCACGACACACTTGCATATGCCAGCTGCTGGTACGGATGCGATTGACAATGCTCGCGTATCGATTTCCAAACTTGTCGATGAGTTCAAAATCGACACGGTTAAATCGACTGTGCAAGAAATTCGGATTGAAGACAAGAAAGTTATCTTGGAAGACGGAACATTGTCTTACGACTACTTGGTTATCGGCGTTGGTGGTGAAGTCGAGACATTCGGTATCCCAGGTATGACTGAAAATGCATTCTTCATTCGCAGCATTAACTCTGTGCGCGTAATCTGTGAGCACATCGAGCACCAATTTGCTTTGTATAAGCAAGATGAGACTCGTGCAGACCGTCTGAACTTTGTTGTTGGTGGTGCTGGCTTTACAGGTATCGAGTTCGTAGGTGAGTTGTCTGATCGCATTCCACAATTGTGTAAGCAATTCGACGTGGATCCTTCCCTCGTTAACATTTACAACATTGAAGCGGCTCCTACAGCACTTCCAGGTTTCGATCCTGCGCTTGTTGAATACGCGATGAACGTCTTGAAAAAGAAAGGCGTTACGTTCAAGCTTGCAACAGCAATTAAAGAGTGCACACCAGAAGGCGTATTGCTTGCGACTGATGAAGAAATTAAAGCAGCAACTGTTGTCTGGACAGGTGGCGTACGCGGTAACAGCATGATCGAGAAAGCGGGTATCGAAGCTATGCGTGGTCGCGTTAAAGTTGACGAGCACTTGCGCGCTCCAGGTCATGACAATATCTTTATCGTGGGTGACAACTCTTTGGTAATCAACCCAGAGATCGATCGTCCATACCCGCCAACAGCGCAAATGGCGATGCAGCAAGGTCCAGTAGTTGCAAGCAACATTGTTGCTTCCATCCGCAATCAACCATTGAAGAAGTTCACTTACGAGAACAAAGGTACAGTTGCTTCTTTGGGTAAAGGCCAAGCAATCGGCGTAGTAGGCAAGACGAAGTTGACAGGCTTCTGGGCAGCTCAACTTAAAAAAGTTATTGATATCCGTTGGTTGTTCATCATCGGCGGCTTCTCCTTGGCATTCAAAAAAGGGAAGTTCTTCTAAGCCATATGCGACATTGCAGCGTACAAGTGCGTGGTTTGTTGACTCGTGATGAGCTAGAGCGATACAACGCCCTGATGGAAGTCGGGACATTTTTGGAATCGCAACAACAGTATGATCTTGCATATACGGTGCAAAAAGAGGTCGATATCCTCATTCAGCCGGCTATTGAGCGACTGAAGGAAAAAGGCCGCGATCGCGACCGGATGACGGCTGAGTATTTGGCTCGTCTGGAACAAGACGATGACGAAGAATTAGCGTAACATAGAACCGCCAATCGCACGATTGAACTCGTGCTGTTGGCGGTTTTTTTGTATGTACAATCATCCAAGCTGTACGTGGAAATGGGCATGAAAAAGCCGGAACCATAAGATGTTCCGGCAGGTAAGGATGTGCTATTCGTTACAGCTTCATCATATCATTCATTTTGTCAGGCGTAAGCAAGTTGCCGACGAAGAAAGAGCCGAATTCGCCAAAACGAGCGCTTACTTCATCAAAGCGCATTTCGTAGATTAATTTCTTGAATTGCAGCATATCGTCGCTGAACAACGTAACGCCCCACTCCCAGTCGTCGAGACCGACGGAGCCGGTAATGATTTGCTTTACTTTGCCAGCGTAACCGCGGCCAATCATACCGTGGCTGCGCATCATTGCGCGACGCTCGTCCATCGACAACATGTACCAGTTGTCAGCCAGTTCGCGCTTCTTGTTCATCGGATAGAAGCAAATATGTCTCGTCTTCGGCAATGTTGGCTTCAAACGAGCAATGACTTCAGGGTTTTCCATTGGATCTTCAGTTGAACCAGGCTTAGCCATGTAGTTGCTTAATTCTACGACGCTTACATAAGAATAAGAAGGGATCGTAAATTGAGCGAAAGATGTTTTGTTAAACTCGTTCTCCAACTCGTTCAACTCTTCCATCGTTTCGCGCAAATGGAACAGCACGAAATCCGCTTTTTGGCCTACGATGCTGTACACCGCAGTGCTACCTTGCTTGCTTTCCTCTGTATCCGTCCATTTCTGCCACAGCTCATGCAGCTCGTCCAAAGCGTGTGCACGCTCTTCGTCATCTGCCTTTTTCCAAAGTGTCCAGTTAATAGAACGGAATTCATGCAGGGCATACCAACCGTCTAACGTCATTGCTGCTTCGCTCATGCTTTACTCCTCCGTTATCATAAGGATTGGCTTGCAATCCATGGATATTTTTGTTGCATAATGCCATTGTAGCCTATACAAGTGTGCAGGAGCAACGGGCGCATGACAAATGTCACCGAATGTTCGTTGATTTTTGACAGGTGGATCAGTACACTTAAACTAGCGGATCAATATGAAAAATATGTCTGTGAATCAATTATACATAATGAGAAATGTGTAGAGGAGGATGAGCATGGGTTTAGGCTGGGTGATGATTATCATCTTAATGGTACTTTTCTTCGTGATGATGTTCGGTATCGGATTTATTTTGAACATGTTAATGAAGACGACGTGGTTTCCAGTCGGTTTTTTCGTTATTATCGTATTCCCGGCTACGTTTTACCTCATTTGGGATGAGAGCTTATCTTGGGGCGAGAACATTGCAGCATACGGGCCATACGGCTTCTTAACGGCTGTGGCAGGTTTTGCTGGCGCTATTGTAAGCGGTATGACGATTGAAGCACTACGCAAAAGTGGATACAAAATGTATTAAGGCGTGAAGGATGCTTCGCGTCTTTTTCTACTTAGGTCTTACGTTATAATCGTTGGAAGTGGTCAGCACAAGGAAGGACATTAGCGGATGAAATTAGAACGAGAAATAAAACATTCGGAACGGACAGCTGTTGTGATAGGAGCGACCGGACTTATTGGTCGCGAGTTAGTAAAGCTATTAGCTGCGGAGCAATCGTATGCTCGTGTTGTGGCGCTCGTCCGGAAGCTGCCTGAGCAGGGAGAGGCAGCGTGGTTTGAACACCCGAAGCTGGAATGGCGCGTCGTTAACTTTAACCGTCTGCATGAAGCGGAGCCAATGATGGCCGACGTAGATGATCTGTTCTGTTGCCTAGGCACGTCGATTAGAGTCGCGAAGTCGCGCGAAATGTTTCGGCGCGTTGACTATGAGTATCCGCTGGCAGCTGCGCGTGCAGCGTTGCGAGCAGGGGCGGCACGCATGTTCGTCGTGACCGCGCTGGGGGCAGATGCCAAGTCACGCATTTTCTACAGTCGCACGAAGGGCGAGCTGGAGGACGCGTTGCAGGAACTGCCGTTTAGCGCCCTCTATTTGTTCCGCCCGTCGTTGCTGCTCGGCGATCGCAGCGAGCGGCGCCTAGGCGAAATGGCAGGGGCAATCGTCATGCGGGCGCTGGACCCGATTATGGCCCGTGGCCGGCTCAAACGCTACCGTGCGATTACGGGTCTGACGGTAGCTCAAGGCATTGTTGCTGCTACGAGGCAGGAGGCGCGTGTCGTACATGTAGTTCCCTCCGACAAGATTGAGGAGTGGGCGGCATTGACATAGCTATAACCGAGATCGACCCATTGACGGGGTGGATTGAAATCCTTTACAATGGAAACGTTAAAGGGTATACGATACGAATGAAAGGGTAAGGTACAACGTCTAATGTGGAACTAATCCTATCTGTTACAAGACATTTTGAGCTAAATAATTTATCAAAATGACAGTTCAGAGGGGATAGTCTGCCTTTTTTAGGCGGTACATCAGCCATTCATTTCTTCATCGTATATGAGGTGCAACAACAGCGAGGGCATGAGCAAGAGCAGCAGATGGATTCAGAATCGTGGAATCCGGCTAGGCTGTCGTCTATTCGCTTTAGGGTTGTCACCCCCATTTTCATATTAGCCGCTATTGTTTGTGTACCCGTGATGGATGTATCTCACCTCACGTGCAGACGAGATAGTGTTGTTTGGCTAACGTGAGATGTCCGTATGAATGAATGTTACATAGCTGATACGATATCCTCTCTGGGCAACCAGGGAGGTTTTTTTGTGTACGGAAACAATGAAATGAACAACGACAACGATCGCCTTGATCGGAAGTCATTCCGTGAGCCTACAGGTCGGCTGCTGCTAGAATCGAGCGATCTTGAAGCTTATGTAAGCGGGCGCTTTTTGTTCAAGTTGCCTCATATGCTTCGCGTTTACGCCGGTGAGTGCATCGGTCTTATCGGTGCAAATGGGGTTGGAAAAACGACATTGATGCGAATGTTGGCAGGTCTACGTGAACCTGATCAAGGGAATGTGACAATGAACGCGTTAGCGTCTTTCGTGCCGCAGCTTGATGATGTGCGTGAAGAACGGTCAGACGAAGCTCATTTAAGCGGCGGAGAGCGTACAAAGCTGCGCTTGGAGGCGGCTTTAAATGAGGGTGTTGAACTGTTGCTGTTGGATGAGCCGACGAGCCATCTTGATGTCGAAGGCTTGGAAGAGCTGGAACAGCGTCTGGCTGCTTTCTTGAAAAAAGGGGCTGTTGTGCTTATTTCCCACGATAGAACGCTGTTGAATCGTTTATGTACGCGGATGTGGGAGTTAGAAAATCATAAGCTTGCGTTCTACAATGGAAATTATGAGCATTTCCAACGGGAAAAAGCGCGCATGCGGCTGGAACAGCAGCGCGCGTATGACGGTTATATAGCGGAACGTGCTCGCTTGCGTGAAGCTATAGAAGACAAAAAGGTACACGCACGTCGTGTAGGCAGTACGGCGAAGCAAAAAGGCCAAAACAGCAAATCGATAGCCTTTGCAAGACCTTTTTTCAATAAGAAGAAAGGTAAAGTAGAGAAAACGGTCAAAGCGATGGAAAAACGTTTAGAACAGCTAGACGTTGTCGAGCGTCCGTTTGAGCTTGCCCCTTCACTATTCGATGCGGCTTGTCATCATCCGCTGCGCAGCAAAAGTGCAATCGAGGTGAAGGAGCTAGAGCTTCGCCTAAGCTCGTCTAATCGCGTACTGGCGCAGGATGCGGCCTTCCGGATTCGCCCAGGCATGCGTGTGGCGCTGATCGGACCGAACGGCTCCGGTAAGACGACGCTGCTGCGCGCATTGTGGCAAGCATTTGGCGCTGAACAGCCATTATCGAATGGACACAATGGGCAGTTCGATCAACATGCAGAATACATGCAGAATTCCTTCAATAGCATCGCAAATAGCATGGCAAATAGTATCCCAAATAGCAAGGAGCGCACGATTTCTGAGCAACTCGACGCTGCTGCAGCGGAGCATGCACTTTGTGTCGAAGGCAGCATTCGCTTTTCACCAAGCGCACGTATGGCTTATTTTGACCAGAAGTTATATGCGCTTAACCCTTACGATTCTGTATTAGAAAACGTAATGAAGTGGAGCGCTTATGACCAGACGAAAGTACGCACCGCGCTGGCCAGACTTCGATTGCGTCGGGAAGATGCGCTTAAGCCCGTATGGCAATTAAGCGGAGGTGAGAAAGTAAAGGCGCAGCTTGTAAAGCTGTTTATGAGCGAAGCAAATGTGCTGCTGCTGGATGAGCCCACCAATTACTTGGATATTGACGCTCGCGAGGACTTGGAGCAGGTGTTGACCGAATATCCGGGAACACTGTTGTTCGCTTCGCACGACCGGGTATTTATGGAGCAAGTTGCTACTCATGCGTTGATGTTCTCGGAGGGGCGTATCGTTTGGCTGACGGCAGAACAATTGCGCAACCGCCTTGGATTGGGGGCTGGATCTCAAGAAACAACGTCAGTGGATCTCGCTGAACACGAACATAGCGATCATGGTTCACTGTCTTTCGATGAGCAAATGAAGCTCGAATTAGAATGGTCCACCCTGCTCGGGAAATTGTCTGCCCCGCGCAAGGATGACGATATGGCGAAGCTGGAGCAGCGCTATACAGAGCTATTGCAACTGCGTCGCCACCTACTGAAGTAAGTTGCGAAGCCGGAGTTTGTACGCTAAGCTTGAATGATTGGCCCAGTCATTGTCATTTAAGACTGGCATATATCTAAATTGTTGGATAGGGGCGATCATGATGTTTATTGTGCAAGGCAGCGCTCGCGATGGTGGCAATACGGAGCAGCTAACCGCGATTGTTACAGAAGGAATCGAGTCAACAACGGTACAGTTGCGAGACAAACGACTGGAACCCATTGTGGATCAACGTCATGATCCGAACGGATTTTCCCCGATTGATGATGATATGAATCAACTCGTACGCGAGATGATGGAGCACGATGCGATTGTATTTGCAACGCCGCTTTATTGGTACGGTATGTCAGGGCATATGAAGACGTTCATCGATCGCTGGTCGCAATGTTTGCGTGACGATTCTTTGCAATTCAAAGAGCGAATGAAAGGCAAGAAAGCTTATGTTGTCATCGTCGGCGGACCACAGGCGAAAATGAATGGTTTAGCGCTGGTACAGCAATTCCGGCACATTTTTGACTTTATGGGCATGCAATTTGAAGGTTGGATTATCGGCCGCGGCTCTAAGCCTGGCGATATATTAGAAGATACGCAAACACTCGCTGAGGCAAGGGCGTTGAATGTGATATTGAAAGCACAGAAGTAGTGCTAGATACAAGTAAAGAGCTAGGGGATGATCCCTAGCTCTTTTTATACGTTAAAATATTTTTTTGACTCTCCATTGTTGGTTCAGACCGCCTGAGTTACTCCACAGATGTACTTTTCCGCCATCTTTGGAAGCGAACTGTTCCACTTCAATGACTTTTCCGCTGTGTGCGGAAACGATTGTATAGTAACCATCACCTGTGTCAACAAATCTCCACAGTTGATTCGAACCGCCTGTGTTGCTCCATTGGTGTATTTTTGCTCCATTATGTGTACCGAAATGCTCGGCTTCTAACACTTTACCACTGTGCGCTGATACGATGGAAAAAGTACCGCCACCAGCGTCTACGATTCTCCACTGCTGATTCGTGCCGCCTGTGTAGCTCCATTGATGAATTTTTGCACCATCATGAGTGCCATATTTCTCGACTTCTAACACTTTGTTGCTATGTTTAGCGTAAAGCACGTATGTACCGTTCGGTACGAATGGTGCATTTTCTTCAGCTGCGGATACATTCTTCGCTGGACTTGCAATCATGAGAAGCATGAAACAAAAGCATAAAAATAAAATCATCACTTTGTTACGATTAGCTGTCAGAGATTGAAACATGTCCTATCACTCCTTAAAAATGTTTTCAAAGATTAACAAAATAGATCATGATCTTTCTTTGATGCCTGCTTATCTGTGCATTCATGATGAATTATTTACATCTGCTTGCTTTGCTCCTCCTTTTTCCAAGTATTTATATTCCACATCATGAATAATAACACATCACCTCACTTCTTGATACATATTTTAGGTGAAAAAATATTTAATTTATTAATTTAAAATTTAATACCAAAATATCAATTGAATAATTAAATAATATGTTTAATAGTTAAATCACACATAAAATTTAAATTTTATATTTAATTGCGTATTTAAATCAATTAATGAATTTTTGTGCGCATCCAAAAAAACCGGAGATACTACTCAAGCAGGTGTCTTTTCTTGCTGATACCTGTTGCCGTTACCACCATTTTGTCGGACGAGGGGGTGCTTTTTGTGTTACAATGAGTAAACATGAAAGCACGGAGGAGAAGGTGATAAACGCGATGCGGATGTCAAATATGCTTCATTTTACAGAGCATCATCGCTATGTGACGTACCGAGAATTCAGTCTTAGCGAATTAGACAACAAAATGCTGTCGCACGTTTACCAACCGATGGTTGGGGCGTTTGCGATCGGACTGTACCACCTTCTCAGTCAGCACGTTCCAGCCGACCAAGTCGGATATTCGGTGGTGGATTCGCAGCGGCGGTTATTTTTGCTGCTAGGATTAGAACCGAGTGAAAAGGGACGTGCTTACTTTATTGAGCAATCGTCTAAATTAGAAGCCGTTGGGCTGCTGCAAACGTCCCGTTTGCTCATGCCGGATGCGGATGATTATATGTTCGAATACGAGCTTCAGCAGCCGCTAAGCCCGAATGATTTTTTCCAGACGCAGCATCTAACGTTGTTGCTGCGCGACAAAGTAGGCAAATATGCAGTGCTGTCACTGCGCGAGCAATTTGGTACAAAGGAACCTTTTGACTGTAGGCAGGCAGAGGTGCAGCGTGAAAATATTTCAATCCCGTTCTATGAGCTATTTCGTCTCAATACGCACGTGATTGACTACGAGTTGGAGCAAGCGCTACAAGAAGTAGCTCCAAGCCGCAGTTCAAGCAACAGTGCGGAGAACGGAACGGATACAGCTACTGATTTGAATTACGCCGACATTATTACACGCTTTCCGAAGCAGTCGTTCAATCGTTCTTTTGTAGAGAAGTTGCGATATGATCGTGAAAGTATGGGCATCATTAATCATGTTGTGCGCAAATTCGATCTCACGTTGCAGGAAACGTGTCGTTTGTTGGATGAGGATGGCGTGTTTGAATCAGACGGCCGAATTATACTGGACGAATTGCAGCATCGTGCACATTTGCATTTCCGCCAAAATAAACGTCGCAGCGAATGGCGTGAACGGGAACAGAGCAAAATGTCGAATGCTCAGGAGGCACGCTCAGCACAGCCAGCGGCAACCCCCGAGCATGAGCAGGAGCAAGAAGTCGCGGTGCAAATGGAATTTTACGTGGAAGTGCCTACGCAATTTCAGAGCAAGTGCGATGTGCATCAGTACAATATGATGCTGCGCAACACGCCGTATACGCGCTTGCTGGAGCGATTTTTCCCAGGTGCGGTACCCGATTCATTTCTTGATATGTTTACTAAAATGGACTTGAATTATAAATTGCCTGATGAAGTGATTAATGTGCTCATCCACTATTTAATGACGATGTTGGCTGAAGGCTCCGAGCAGCGCTTGAATCGTAACTTTGTGGAAGCGATCGTCACGAATATGTTAGCGAAGCAAGTGAAGACGTACGAACAAGCGGTGCTGTATATTCGTCAGCAAGGCCAGCAGACGCAGCAACTGCAAGCGAAAGATGGGCAGGGAACGCGGAGCGCTAGTAACGGACAAGCACGCAATCGAGGCAGATATGGCAATAAGCCAGCGAAGCCCGTTATTCCAGTTGTGCAACCCAAGCAAACACCAGGTGGCAAGACTTTATCGCAGGCTGATTTAGATCGGGCGCTGGAGCTTGCTAAGCGTCTCGATGGAGGCAGTCGTTAATTATTGAAATTATACGTTATTATAGCTAATCAGACGAAGAAGGAGGTGTTGCGCATGGAATCATTAGGTGACATTATGAAGCAGTTGCCGCTTAGTGGAAGGCGGGCTCAAGCGGAGCAAAAGATGGCGGAAATGTTAGAAGATCCGCTCATTATGCAATTCAGGAGCAAGTATCCTTGGTTGGACGACCGAACACTGCGAATTAATATGAGTAAGTTATATCAATATTTAACCGAATATCGTCGCTGTTCGAATTGTCCGGGACTCGATAATTGTCAGAACGACTTTCGTGGTCACTACACAATGCTGAGTGCTGAAAATGTTAATGGCCATGCGCTCATCTACGATCGGAAAGTACCGTGCAAAAAGCTTACCGCTTATGAACGTCAGCGTACGATTCAAAATCGCGTGCGTTCGTTCTATGTAGACGAAACGGCGTTCAAGCAAGGCTATTCGCCAGAAGAGATGATTCGCAATGATTATGAGCGTACTCCGGCTGTTACGGCTGTCATGGAGTATGCCGTTCAAATTAAAGAGAACGGCTTGCAGCCAGAAGGTCTGTATTTGTACGGGCCGTTCGGCACGGGCAAGACGTACTTAATGAGCTATGTGCTATACGAGTTGGCACGGGTTGATTATACGGGCGTCATCGTGTACATGCCCGAATTCGTTGAGGACTTGAAGTCAATGTTCCAAGAGCCGCAAAAGCTGCGCGATACGATCGAGATGATGAAGGAAGCGGATCTGCTCGTGTTTGACGATATTGGTGCTGAAAATATGACACCTTGGGTACGCGACCATGTGCTCGGCTCGATCTTGAATTATCGGATGAATCGTAAGCCGACACTGTATACGTCCAACTATGATATGGATGGTTTAATGAAGCATTTTAGCTATACGCGTGATGGCGAAGATATTCATAAAGCAGAGCGGATTATGGACCGGATACGTCCTTTTGTGAATATTATTGAGGTTCAAGGTAGCAATAAACGTGGCAACGGGCCGGCTCCCAAACAATAGCATCCTAAATGATAGGCGACAAACCGTCTAACACCGCTGTAAGCGTGGTGTTAGACGGTTTTTTCATGTTACGTGGTCGTGATTCAAATGGAGTCGCGTAATGGAGCGGGAATTGTCGTCACAATAAACACAGCGCTTTAATCTTGTAGTATCGAGTAAAAGGGGTCTACGGGCCTTTTATTTTGGTGGTAGCGATTTCGAATGAAAGGTAGCAATTGCACTTAACACACAGTGAACGAATCCTTGCACAGCAAACAGGATAAGCACAAATGGCACAAACAGCTTCAGCTTCTGCTCATCTGTCACGATCATAACGATATCCTGTACAATCCGATCAGGTCTCACAAACACATCCCAGCTATTCCAGCGCACAAACCTGCCGATATAAATGCCAAAGCTGCTCAACAACAACACGATAATGGCAAACGCCCAACTCGTAGCGGCACCGTACGCTTTTTTTACGACCTGTTGAACGGTGTATAACGAATAGAAGCTTAACAAGACCCCGATTAGGGCAGCAGAAAAAAATAAGATCAAATGATACCAAAATTCAATATCGTGTGTGAAGCGAACACCAGGTTCAGGTTTGAAATGGATGAACAGATGCAGCATATCGGTGATTAAATAGGCGGAGTTCGGAAAAAATAATAACCATAGCAAGCCGACGACTGTGATCAGCAAGGTGCGCGGCCACTGTTTAGGTTGCATATGATAAAAAACAAGATGTAGCATACAGGCGAAGCCAACAGGAACCCATGCCAAGAACATATCCCAGTTGAGGAAGGTGTAAATGGTTCGGCCCGTATATGCTCTTACGTACATGCCTAATAACGAACAGCATATTGTCGCGGTCAATAAAAGTCCTAACATGATGATGGAGTGTAATGGAACAAATGGCGCCGACATTTTGCGTGATCGGGGATGGAACGAATCCAATAAAATGACCTCCAAGCAATACGTTATGAGATGTTCATAATAAAAAGCCCGGTCGCTCACGTGCGAACCGGACCTTGGGCATGTTAGGTGACTGAAGCAGTCATCAAGCTTCTCAATTATTCAAGAATGAACTTCACGATCACCATGCCGAAGAAGACGACAGTCATGAAACCGCCCATGGCTGCAAAGCCCATGAATGTATCACCCAAGTCATCCCGCGGCTCTTCCATAACATGCTCTCGAGGGTCGACGTTTCTTACTTCCATAGCGAGTCCTCCATCTGTTATGTCTTATCGTCGCAATGAGCTGTATCATACAACGATGACAGGTATTTTAACCCAATTTGCTCGTATATAGTATATCGAACTGCGCTACGACTGTAAAGTATTGGCCCTACTTAGGGTGTGACAAATTGGGTACAATTGTACTGGTCACTTTCGCAAAAGTGACCGAACTGTGGTATACTTTACTTGTTGACTCAGAATATAAGCTCTTTATAATAAAGGAGGAACCTATCATGGCAATCGTAAATGTGTCTGACAAATCATTTAAGTCTGATGTTGAAGATAAAAAAGGTGTAGTTCTCGTTGATTTCTGGGCACCTTGGTGTGGTCCTTGCAAACAAATCGCTCCAATCTTGGATGAGTTGGATGCGGATCTCGCTGGTGCAGCTACAGTGGCAAAAGTAAACGTGGACGAGAATCCAGAGTCTGCTTCCCGCTTTGGCGTAATGAGCATCCCTACACTCATCGCATTCAAAGACGGCCAGCCTGTTGATAAAGTTGTAGGCTTGCAATCTAAAGATGCATTGAAGAACTTGATCGGTAAACATCAATAATTCAACACACATAACCCTCCCGACGTTAGAGCTCTCTCTTTCAAGGGAGGGTTTTTTTGGTTGTCTTGCAGTACGTGATCACGATGAATGTACATACTTTATTAACTTTTCAACCCATTATTTGTATAGATTGATCGTTTGATTTGTGATATGTTCCATCAGGACATATACAACAAGATTAGAACGAGGTGGGTCGCTGTGACTGAACAGCAAGTGGAAAGCTTTAAAGGATTTAATTTGGATGATGTAAATCCTCCAGAACGGAAACAACATCAAATGACGATGGAGGACGTTGCTTCTACCTACGGAGCCTCCCTTTTTTTCAAGCGCTGGGCTGCGTATGTCATCGATTTCGTATTTTTAGGGAGTTTGCTCGCGGGGTTATTTCTTTTTGAACATAATAAGACGGCGTCGAGTTGGTTGCTAATTAGTTGGTTAGCGTTAATTTGCGCTTATTTTTTGTTTTTAGAAGGGCTGACAGGCTACACATTAGGCAAATTTGTGCTGCGGATTCAAGTGGTGAAGCGGGATGGTAAGCCGCCAGGCATTGTGAAGTCGCTCATTCGTTCTTTCATGCGTTTAATTGAAGCGAATCCGATCTTAATTGGAGCGTTGCCAGCTGGTGTTGCCGTACTGGCATCGAGGAAGAAGCAGCGTCTAGGCGACATGTTGGCCGATACATTTGTCGTGAATGTAAGGGATTTATTTGAAGTCAGCAAAAGAAAAAATATCGTATTGCTAATTACATTTTCCATAAGTGCTGTTGTGGCGATGCTGTTCGTCTTTTTTGGTATTCGTGCTATAGCTTCGGATTCCGCTGTCGCGGCGGAGAAGAAGTTCAGAACGAATGATGGTTTATTTCAGATTACAGCGACTGAGGACTGGATTCATGATTATAAGTTCGATGCTGATCGTGAGACCGGTCTTGCCATTAAAGATAAAAGAGAGCAACGTTTACTGTACATAAACTCTTACAAAAGAAGTGAGCTGGCTACAACTTACACACTGGATACTTATGTGGAAGAAATAAAAGAACAATTTCCAGCTAAAGTTAGCGTATCATCAGAGCGACGTGTGACCCTTAAAAACGGTGACCCTGCGATGGAACTGATCATGAAAGAGGATAATAGTACATATATTTACACGGTTGTAGGTACACAAGATTATTATCATCATGTCATCGCGGGTGTTGTAAATTACAAATACGCAACATACAAAGATGAGCTTCATAAGATCGTGGCCAGCTTTAGGCCGGCATACGGTAATTAATAGCTCTTACAAAGCTTTCCTAGCTTTCCTGTTAGGAAGGCTTTTTCTTTGTTGCTCACTCGTATACAATAAGAAAAGGGGAACAATAGGGGAACAAGCGGAAAGGAGATGCCCGTTTGAGTGAAGATGACAAGCAACACCCATCCCATAAAGGGAATGGCGGGAATGGTGCAGCTGAAATAGAAAAGCCTGCTATCTCGCGCTCTGAGCGCTGGAAGGAACGTTGGCATGAACGATACGTAGACGAGAAAGAGCAGGAGCTGACGGGCAAAGACCTTGAGGAACGTGAACAAGCGTTGGAACGTATCCGCAATAAGCTTGCTCTGCTCCCTGATTCGTCAGGCTGCTATTTGATGAAAAATCGCGATGGCCACATCATATATGTAGGGAAAGCGAAAGTGTTAAAAAATCGCGTCCGCTCTTATTTTTCAGGTAGTCATGACGGGAAGACGCAGCGTTTGGTGTCTGAAATACGTGATTTTGAGTATATTGTTACCTCGTCCAATATGGAGGCGCTCATTTTAGAGTGTAACTTGATTAAGAAGCATCATCCGCGTTATAACGTCTTGCTGAAAGATGATAAGACGTTTCCTTATATAAAAATTACGAACGAGCGCCATCCCCGCTTGGAGGTGACTCGCAAAGTGTTTAAGGATAAGGCGAAGTATTTCGGCCCTTATCCGAATTCGTATGCAGCCCAGCAGACGAAAAAGCTGCTTGATCGCTTATATCCGCTGCGCAAATGTCGCACACTGCCGGATCGGGTCTGCTTGTATTACCATATCGGGCAGTGCTTGGCCCCGTGTGTAGAGGAAGTCACGGAAGTGCAGTATGAAACGATGGTGCAGGAGATTGCGAAATTTCTGAACGGTGGCCACGATGAGATTAAGAAAGAATTAAAGCGTAAAATGGAGGAAGCGGCAGAAGAACTTCATTTTGAGCGGGCCAAGGAGTACCGTGATCAGTTATTGGCGATTGATGCGATTATGGAGAAGCAGAAGATTAATACGGCAGACAATCAAGATCGAGACGTATTCGGGTATGCGGTCGATAAGGGTTGGATGTGTGTACAAATTTTGTACGTGCGCCAAGGGAAGTTGATCGAGCGTCATACGACGAAGTTTCCGTACTATGGCCATGCATACGATGATTTCATGACGTTTGTTACGCAATATTATAGTGAGAATCCAGCCGTGCCGAAGGAAATTTTGCTGCCCGAGCCTTATGCGGAGGAAGCGGGCTTGGAGTTGGAACTGAAGCAGGAGTCGGAGTTGGAGCGGGAAGCGGAACGCGAGTCCATTCACGAGTCTGAACAAGAGACGGACGAAGCAACGGAATTAGATACATTGCAGGAGCAGGCCGATACAGGTGTAGAAGCGCTCCAACAGTGGTTAAAGACGAAGGTGCTTGTGCCGAAGCGTGGTTTGAAAAAGCAAATGATTACGATGGCCGCAGACAATGCGCGTGTAGTGCTGAATGAGAAATTTAAGCTGCTGGAGCGTGATGAGGAGCGTACGCTGCACGCAGTCGAACGATTAGGTGAGGCCATAGGGATTGATATTGCAGGCGGCCGTATCGAGGCATTTGATAACTCTAACATCCAAGGTGCTGACCCGGTGTCTGCAATGGTCGTATTTGTTGACGGTAAGCCAGATAAGAAGGAATATCGCAAATATAAAGTACGGACCGTACAAGGCCCTGACGATTATGAAACGATGCGAGAAGTGATTCGCCGCCGTTATGAGCGCGTGCTCAAGGAGCAGTTGGAGCTGCCAGGCCTCATTATTGTGGACGGCGGGCGAGGACAAATATCTGCTGCGCTTGACGTGCTGGAAAATGAGCTTGGACTTGCTGTGCCGGTCTGCGGCTTAGTCAAAGATGCCAAGCACAAAACGGCACAGCTTATGGCTGGCGATCCGCCGCAAGTCGTGCCGCTGCCGCGAGACAGTCAAGAATTTTACTTGTTGCAGCGCATCCAAGACGAGGTGCATCGCTTCGCCATTACGTTTCACCGCGAGCGGCGTGCCAAATCGATGGTTACATCGGCATTGGATTCGATTCCGGGCATTGGCGAGAAGCGGCGCAAAATGCTGCTCAAGCATTTTGGCTCGCTTAAAAAAATACGCGAGGCTGCGGTTGAAGATTTCCGCCCAGTCGGAATTGGCGACAAGCTGGCACGCACCATTTTGCAATCGCTGCGCAACGAGCAGGAAGATGAGCCTGTAGCAGATGATGAGCGGATATCCGATGAGTCCCAGTAGCAAATGAGTCTTAGTAGGCAACAGTAACGATACTAATCCAGTAAAGAACCCTTAACCCATTTCGCTTTGGTTCAGCTGAATCCGAGGCGGAAGAGTTAAGGGTTCTTTTTATAGTAGGGCATTTAGCCAGTGAACTTTGCGAATGGCCTGCTGTGATAGGCGCGAATGACATACACAATAACGATAGGCAATAGCAAGTAAGTGATACCAACGAATACACTGCCGAGTGATCCGCTCCATAAAAAATATTGCGACATAAGTATCGTGTCAATCATCAAGTGTGCAAATAAAGCAGTCCAAAATCCGTGTTTCACCATAATAAACAAAAAGCAGAACCCGATTATAAGCAGTTCAAGTGGCCGGGAATAGAACGGATATACCGGATAAAGGACATGTCCGAATGCCCAAATCAAGGTTGGAATCATGCCTGCGAGCCACGGATTGCGTAGCCACCGTAAAAATAAACCTACCCCGAACAAACGATACACGACTTCTTCTGAAATGGCTGCTACCCAAGCAAGTAACGGGAAAAAAGCCATGTATGTCATATTGAGAGGCGATTGTTGGGCATCATTCGCCGTCCAAGTATCAAACCCCCGTTCTAAGCAGAAGAAAATGATCGTCTGAACGCCAAGCAACAACCCAGCAAAAAGAAGTCCAAGCCAAAGGGAGCGCACAAGATGATGACCAAAATGCGCATTACGCCATGTTGGCATCAGGTCGCCGTACGTCGTGTCTTTCCATAATTGGCGTCCTGCGACGAGCGCAAAATAGACTCCAATGCCTTGAATAAGTGTAATTCCGTATTGAATGAGCGAAATAAATGTCAAATTGAGCTTGGCAGCTGGTACTTCTAGTTCCAGCGCAATTTGGCTAGGCAGTACATTCCAAATGTGCAGCAGTGAAATTCCGCCCGACACGAGTGTCAGCGCGATCATCGTGTTGGAACCGAAGCGAACCGTGTTCCGATATCGAATGCACATCAAAATAGCGAGTGCACTGAGGGCAAATGAGACCCACAAATAACCGTAACGGTATACGTTTTGTGCCGTATCTGTCTGCTTCTGAATGAGTTGTTCATAAGCATCAGGAACGACCCACACAGGTTCGGCTCGAATAACGGCACGGTCGGCCACTTCAACTTCAATATGCAGCTTGGATTGTCCTACTTTTGCGGTCGGGACGTGAAACAGATAAGTATGATTGGGCAGTTCGCGATCCAGTACGAACGATTGTTTCTTCCAGCCGAGTGAATAAGCCGCTTCCTCTGCAAGTTTGGCTTGCTGCGTCTGATGTGTAGCTGTCGATGGTGATGAATCAGGCAGTGACTGCTGTGTTCTTTTTGTGGATGTGGATGTAAGTGTATCATCGCTCACGAAACCAAATCCGACGACACTGCCTGTTGTCAGATGAATGTCAACACGTAGTGTCCCAGCTTGCTCACCTGCAAGGACAGGAAGCAGGACGCGATACGTATCCATAGGCGCCTGTTTATCCCAGCGCTTGTACTGTTCGAGTACGCCTTCCTTATTGACGTAGCCCGAAAACATTTTGTTCGTCGTATACACGACCGAAGTATCGCTGTGTGGAGCGACCCTAATGTCTCCGCTCCATTGCTGTTGGATGAATGAAGTCGCTCGTGCTTCGGCCTCTGACTTGGACAGTAAGCGCAAGTTAGGCTCCACTGCTTGCTGGCTCTGTAGTTGTGGGATGATGATCTGCATCATCAGGAATAATAGAAATCCAATAGCGGATGCAGCTATTAGAAAGCGTGGCAGACGAGTACGGTTTTGCTTCAATTTCATGTGAGGTTCACCTCCATTTTGTTCGTGCAAATAAGATTATTTGTATAGTTTAGCAAGAGAAGGCTTGAAAATCGACGTTTTACGAAATGACAGCGTGAAAACAACCGTTTGTAAGCGTTATCTGCCGCTATTTCACCGCTTTTTATTGCATTTTTGCGCGTTCTATGACTTTGTGTGTGGCTAACTAAACGTTTATAATCTCGTTATGAATCGAATAACAAGCCGAGTTTCGCATAGTTGCGAAAGCGGGGGAACCGAATTTTTGGGGTGAATTTCGTACTGATTAACGACGTGAAAGTAGGATATTGTGCTTTCCGTATCGTTGGTCAGATGAATAGGGCGACCTGGACGTGCCCGAATCCGTCAGCTAACCTCGTAGGCATTTTACGTCAGGATACCAGCGCGAGCATTGGGATTTCCAGTGCTTTTTTTCGTGACTAAAAAGAGGTGTAAGCTCTGAAAACATTGCTTTCAGCAAAACGTTGGCATTTGACGCCCCCGCAAACTTTAGTATCAGGGTTCGCATTTATTATTTTATTTGGGGCATTTTTACTTATGCTTCCGTTGTCCAACACCGACGGAAAAACTTTATCCTTTATCGACGCGCTCTTCACCGCTACATCCGCGACGTGTGTAACGGGGCTAGTTGTCGTGGATACGGGAACACATTTTACGCTGTTCGGGCAAATTGTGCTTCTATGTTTGATTCAAGTGGGCGGCTTAGGATTTATGACGATGGCAACACTGATTGCCTTTGCCTTCAAAAAGCGGATTTCGCTTAAAGATCGGCTTATTTTGCAGGAAGCGTTAAATCAAGGCAGCATGGAGGGGATCGTGCGCCTTATTCGGAAAGTAGTCATGTTTGCTTTTATTATCGAAGGGACGGCGGCGATCTTGTTCGCTCTCCGCTGGTCATTTGATATGCCGATTGGACAGGCTATATATTATGGGATTTTTCATGCCATTTCCTTATTTAACAATGCGGGATTTGATTTGTTTGGCCCGATTAGTGGTCCGTTCTCTAGCTTCACCAGTTATGTAGGGGACCCTATCGTGAACCTCGTCACCATGTTTTTAATTATATCGGGCGGCCTCGGCTTTATTGTGCTGTCAGACTTGTTCGATTATAAGACGACTAAGCGGCTTTCGCTGCATAGTAAAGTGGTTATATCGATGACGAGCTTGCTAATTGTCCTAGGTGCGATCGTTATTCTCGTATTCGAGTTTACGAACACTAAGACATTAGGCAGTATGAACGGGTGGGAGAAGTTCTGGGCTTCGCTGTTCCAATCCGTATCACCACGTACGGCAGGGCCTAACTCCATCGATATCGGGGCTATGCGCCAAGCATCACAGTTTTTTATTATTATTTTGATGTTTATCGGTGCTTCGCCAGGGTCGACAGGCGGTGGGATTAAGACGACGACGTTTGCCATATTGATTGGCGCGGTTATTGCGATGATTCGCGGTAAAGAGGATATTGTATTGTTTCGTAACCGCCTTGCGATTGACCGTATTTTTAAAGCGGTAACACTAACGCTGCTGGCTTTGTCGTGGGTCATCATCATTACGATGATTTTGACGACGACCGAGGATCAACTGTTCATCAAAATTTTGTTTGAAACGACATCAGCATTTGGCACGGTCGGCCTGTCGATGGGCATTACGCCTGAATTGTCTGATATCGGCAAGTTGTTGTTATGTGTAACGATGTTTGCTGGCCGGCTTGGACCACTGACATTGGCGTACGCGCTTGGACCGAAAAGCGAGCGCGAGCTGTACCGTCATCCAGAAGGTAAAATTACAATTGGATAACCTTGCACACAGGAATGAACAGGTTCCCACAAGGCAAGCATCAATTGGTGGCTACGAGGGAATAAATAGTTGAATGAGTATTGGACGAAGGGGATTACGTCAAGATGGTGTTACAGCAATTTGCAGTCGTCGGCATGGGCCGATTTGGATCTAGTTTAGCAAAGGAGCTCGTGAAGCTCGGGCATCAGGTGCTAGGCATCGATAAAGATGAGGAAGTCGTAGACGAAATGAACGGCATTGTTACTCATGCTGTGGTCGCAGATGCGACTGATGAGGAAGTGCTGCGCTCGCTCGGCATCCGCAACTTTGACTGCGTCATCGTTGCGATTGGCAACGATATTCAGACGAGCATACTCGTCAGCATTCAGATGAAGGAGCTCGGTCTCAAGCGGGTCGTTGCGAAGGCCGTAACCGAGTTGCATGGCAGAGTACTCGACCGAATTGGTGTCGATCGGATTATTTACCCTGAGCGAGACATGGGTATTCGGGTCGCGCATCAACTTGTCTCTCCGAACTTGCTCGATTATATCGAGCTGTCTAAAGATTACACAATTGTAGAGCTTAGTGTGCCGAATTGCTTGGATGGCATGTCGCTTCGAGATTTAAATACACGTTCGCGCTTCGGGTGCAGCATTGTTGCTCTCAACAAAGAGGGCGGAATTATTATTGCGCCGACGGCGGAAGATGTCCTTAGTGAAAAAGACATTATGGTCCTCATTGGTACGAATGAGCAAATTGAAGAATTTGAGGACGTTATCATTGATAGACTGTAATAAACGGTGATAAGCAGTAATAAAGGGGGTCGTGACTTCTAAACGTTCTAAACGTTTGGGTCACGACCCTCTTTGTTTATGTTACACATACCGGCTCCAGTTGGTTGCCCCTTGTACCGTTTCATCAATAAATTGGCGTGCGGTTTGATTGAGCGCTGCTTGCTCGGCATACACGAGCGACATAATTCGTTCGGTCTGTTCCAGTTCTTTCATATGAACGGTAATTAACTCGTTATGTTCTAACAGCTCCTGCCGTAAGTACGACTTGGGCAGCAACGCAGCGGCCTGACACGTTGTAATTAACCTCATAATAGCTTCAAAAGAATCGATCTCCATACGAATATCGGGCATGATGCGATATCTGCGAAATAAATCATCGGTCAATTTTCGATACCACGTTCCATTTGAAAATAGCAACATCGGCAGCCCGTTCAACTGTGCCATCGACCACGACTTTTGCTTAGCAAGCTCGTGATATTTAGGCAGAACAAGTTGCAAATGGTCAGCGAATAAAGGAATACAAATCAGTCCAGGCTCACGTATCGCGTCCGCGACGAGGCCTAAGTTTACTTTTTGCTCGCGGATAAGCGATATAATTTCGTGTGTTTTGCCCGTCACTGCTTTTAATTGGGCACTCGGGTGCTTGTCCATAAAGCGTGAGACGAACATAGGCAGCGTCGTTTGTAGCGTCGTTAGACTGGCTCCGATCGTAACCGTGGCATTTCCTTCTGATTTATAATCAGCGATAGATTTCAAGAAGGTCAATTGTCGACTCCGAACGTCTAGCGCAAACTCATAGGTCATTTGTCCCACTCTTGTAAGTTCAAGCCGTTTGCCTTTACGGACAAACAATTCTACTCCTAGCTCATTTTCTAAGCGAGCAATTTGTCGAGATAATGCAGGCTGCGAAACGTTTAAGCGTTTGGAAGCTTGGTTGACGGTAGATAATTCGACGACTGTTGCAAAAGATTCAAGCAAATCAAGCATGCGCAGCACCTCCGAAAAGGAATAGGTTTAGGTAAAAAATACAATTAAAATGATCGTTATGCGTTTTAGTTATAAAAAATATAACAACATTGCAATTCCATTATAAGTGGAAAAGGAGTAACATGGA
This sequence comes from Paenibacillus sp. 481, assembly GCF_021223605.1. Lineage (NCBI taxonomy): Bacteria > Bacillati > Bacillota > Bacilli > Caryophanales > Paenibacillaceae > Paenibacillus > Paenibacillus sp. 481. Next base: position 1,328,520 of record NZ_CP075175.1, on the reverse strand, counting down.
AGTGTCACAAGTTGTTCACAAAGAGAGAAGATGGTTGCGAAAATGTGACCGTTAGCGTGTCGAAACATGAAAAGAAGGTCATTCATGATGTCCAACAAATTGTCATTGTTCGACAAAATGTTGACGCTTTCAACACGCACTAGTAAAATGAGGATGCTTTATTACCAAAATCTACTGGCTACACATCAGAAAGGGGAAACGGCACGCTTATGAAACGGGGTTATTTTTACTCGCGGAAGTTGCACTCGTTGCTGGGAGTTATTCCATTGGGCTTCTTTCTTATTACGCACATGGTTTCTAACTTCTCCGCATTTGAAGGCGGGAAAGAATCGTTTCAAGACAAGGTAGCACTCATTAACGGATTACCGTTAGTGTTTTTCTTGGAATTGTTTGGGATTTGGCTGCCACTCTTATACCATGGGGTGTACGGATTGTACATTGCTTATACGTCGCGTAACAACGTCGGCAACTACAATTACGGCCGCAACGTTGCCTTTTTGCTGCAGCGTATAACCGGAGTTATTACGTTCATCTTCGTTACGTGGCATGTGTACGAAACTCGCGTGCAAATCGCGCTAGGCAATTTGAGGCATGAGGACTTGGGCACTTATATGAACGGCATATTCGCAAATCCGTTCATGCTGGCCTTCTACGTCGTTGGCGCAGTGGCAGCATCTTACCATTTTGCAAACGGTCTGTGGGCGTTTTTTGTAAGCTGGGGTGTGACCGTTGGTCCGCGTGCGCAAGCTGTATCCGCAAAAATTTGCATGGGCTTATTTGTCATCATGTCCGTGTTGTTTGTGCTGGCTATCGTCGGCATGCGTAAAGAAGAGTTCGAAGCGGCAAGCGCATTGCTTGAAACCGCGAAATCGGTTATCGGTTAAAGGGAGAGTGACTTGCAATGGCTAAACAGAACATTATCGTTGTTGGCGGCGGCCTAGCAGGGTTGATGGCGACGGTTAAAGCAGCGGAAGCAGGCGTTCATGTCGACCTGTTTTCTTTAGTACCTGTTAAACGTTCCCACTCTGTGTGTGCGCAAGGTGGAATTAATGGAGCAGTAAATACAAAAGGCGAAGGTGACTCCCCGTGGGAGCACTTTGACGATACAGTTTATGGTGGCGACTTCTTAGCGAATCAGCCTCCGATTAAGGCGATGTGTGATGCAGCGCCAGGCATTATTCACTTGATGGACCGGATGGGGGTTATGTTTAACCGTACTCCGGAGGGCTTGCTTGATTTCCGTCGCTTTGGCGGTACGAAGCATTCCCGGACGGCATTTGCAGGCGCGACAACAGGCCAGCAATTGCTGTATGCCCTTGATGAGCAAGCTCGTCGCTGGGAAGCGGCAGGACTTGTTACAAAATACGAGCATTCCGAGTTCTTATCCGCTGTAGTGGATGACGATGGCGTGTGCCGCGGTATTTGTGCGCAAGACTTGCACTCGATGGAAGTGAAGACGTTCAAGGCTGACGCCGTCATTTTGGCGACGGGTGGCCCAGGTATCATTTTCGGTAAAACAACTAACTCCGTTATTAATACAGGGACAGCGGCGAGTGCCGTGTACCAACAGGGCGTATCTTATGCCAATGGTGAGTTTATTCAAATTCACCCAACAGCTATTCCAGGTGATGACAAGTTGCGTCTCATGTCCGAGTCGGCTCGTGGTGAGGGTGGACGTATTTGGACATACAAGGATGGCAAGCCTTGGTATTTCCTTGAGGAGAAGTATCCGGCTTACGGAAACCTTGTTCCGCGCGATATCGCGACACGGGAAATTTTCCATGTGTGTGTCGACATGAAACTCGGCGTCAATGGCGAGAACATGGTTTATCTCGATCTGTCGCATAAAGACCCGAAGGAACTGGACGTTAAGCTGGGCGGCATTATCGAAATTTACGAGAAGTTCATGGGCGACGACCCGCGTAAAATTCCGATGAAAATCTTCCCTGGCGTTCACTACTCAATGGGCGGCATGTGGGTGGACTACAATCAAATGACGAACATTCCGGGCTTGTTTGCGGCTGGTGAATGCGAGTATCAGTATCATGGTGCGAACCGTCTTGGAGCGAACTCGTTGTTGTCTGCCATTTATGGCGGTATGGTAGCAGGGCCGAAAGCGGTTGAATACATTCGTGGCTTGAAAAAAGCGACTGAGGACGTTAGCTCTAGCGTGTTCGACAGAGAGACGAAGAAGCGTACCGATCATTACGAGAGCTTACTGAAGATGGACGGCTCCGAAAACGCTTACGTGCTACATAAAGAGCTGGGCGAATGGATGACGAACAATATGACGGTTGTTCGCTACAACAGCAAGCTGGAAGAAACGATTGGCAAAATTAAAGAGCTGAAGCAGCGCTATTCCAATATTAACATGACAGATACAGCGCGTTGGAACAACCAAGGTGTGGCCTTTACCCGTCAGTTGTGGAACATGCTTGAATTGGCAGAAGCAATGACTTTGGGCGCACTTCTACGCGACGAGAGTCGTGGCGCGCACTACAAGCCAGAGTTCTTAGAGCGTAATGATGAAGAGTTCATGAAGACGACGATGGCAAAATGGACGCCTGATGGCCCGCAAATCAGCTACGACGAAATTGATGTGTCCTTGATTAAACCGCGTAAGCGCGACTATTCGTCGGATAAGAAGAAAGGAGAATAAACGATGGCGGAAGCAGTGGCTCAATCTAAGAAGATTAAGTTCGTCGTAACGCGCCAAGATGATCCGAATGCGAAGTCGTATACGGAGGAGTTCGAGATTGCTTACCGTCCGAACATGAACGTCATTAGCGCACTGATGGAAATACAACGTAACCCGGTTAATTCCGGAGGCGGCAAGACGGCTCCTATTTGTTGGGAGTCGAACTGCTTGGAAGAGGTGTGCGGAGCTTGCTCCATGGTCATTAACGGCAAGCCACGTCAAGCATGTACGGCGCTAGTTGATAAATTGGAGCAGCCGATTCGACTTGAGCCGATGAAGACGTTCCCTGTCGTGCGCGATCTTGTTATTAATCGCGAGCGTATGTTCAATGCGTTGAAAAGCGTGAAGGCTTGGATTCCGATTGACGGTACGTACGACCTCGGACCTGGCCCGCGCATGGCGGAAACGAAGCGTCAGTGGGCGTATGAGCTGTCTAAGTGTATGACATGCGGTGTGTGTCTGGAAGCTTGTCCTAACGTCAATGACAAGACAAGTTTCATTGGTCCTGCACCTGTGTCGCAGGTACGCTTGTTTAATGCTCATCCGACGGGAGAAATGAACAAGGACGAGCGTTTGGAGGTTCTGTTGGACGATGGCGGTATTGAGGGCTGTGGCAACTCACAGAACTGTGTACGCTCGTGTCCTAAAGGTATACCGCTCACAACATCAATCGCCGAAATGAACCGCGATACGACAAAGCTCATGTTTAAACGCTGGTTCCAGATGTAACGACGTTGCATCTAAGATAAAAGCGAGAGGGCAAGCTATTGACGCTTGCCCTCTTTTCCTATCGATATATTAGGGATAATGGAATGTATTGGCGTGGGAAAAGATTACAAAATTCCTGATTATTGAAAAAACAAGCCCCGAAGTGCACGGAAATGTGAAAAAAATTTGACGATTTAGCGATTTTTAAGTTCCCCTAAACGACATTTTATTCTATAGTAATTTATGGATATGGTTCTGTTGCACCTACAATCATTTGCCAAAAATGCATAAAATAATAGCGATTTAAGTCGCACGATAGGGGGCATCGTCAATGATTGTCCATTTATGTCGGAATGATTGGGCGGAATGGAGAGCAAGTAGCCTCTTTGTGCATCTAAAGCGCATCGTAGATGAGTGGGACCCCTTGGGATTGTTAGCGCTTGGAGCTCCAAAGGATGAGTACGATTGCTTGAGTCTGTATGTAACACGATTGTTTGCAGCACGTCCAGACGTCATGAGTATGGTACAGCAGCTAGAGGAGAACATCGAAGAGCATTTTGGGATAGGCCCTTCCGTTATGAATGGAGAAAGACGTGAGTTATGGAGAAAAAAGATGGTGTCGTTCTGTGAGCGAGTATTGTCAGATCGAATGCTGTTTGAATGCTTGGAGCAAGATTTAGAATCCCTTCCTGAATTAAAACAACTTAGTCAGTCCTCAATGTGCAGCTGTTGCATGTGTAAAGGAAGTTAATGCGATTATATTTACACTTGGTAATCGTTGTCGAAAGTAACAGAAGTGAAGGTAGCGCCCGTACGCTAGATTGCTAATGGGTTAGCGAAATCGAGTAACGGGACGCTGTAAAGGTAATGAACTGGATCATTCATGCGGTATGGTTTCAAATTGAAGCGTATAAAATGGTTGTGTTACTTGAACAGTTTACGCATGAGTTGGAAACGATGCTTAGAACCGGGATACCGGAAGCTGAAGTCGAACCATGTCGTTTGACGAAGCACGCTTTTTTCATGGCTGAATGCTTGAAAGCTAAAGTGGCCATGGTAGCGTCCAATCCCGCTTTCCCCTACGCCACCAAACGGTAAATATGGCGTCGCAAAGTGCATAAGCGTATCGTTTATACATCCTCCACCAAACGATATACGGCTAATAACGTGCTGCTCTAGCTGACGATCATTCGTAAACAAATATAATGCAAGCGGTTTCGGCCTTTCGATAATGGCCCGTTCAACCTCTTCAAATGAGTCGTAGGTGAGGACGGGCAGTATGGGGCCGAAAATCTCTTCTTGCATGACGGGCATCTCCCATGTCACGTCTGTTAGTACGGTCGGCGACATGCGACGTGTCGTTGCATCTGAGCTACCGCCGAATGCGATTGCTCCGTTATCCATAAACGTTGCTAAACGTTCAAAATGGCGCTTACTGACGATTGAAGCGTACTCCCCACTGTTTAATGGGTCTTCACCAAAAAACTGCTGTACGGCCCGCTCAAGCTCGTGTATGAGCTCGTCGTAACGCGAACGATGGACGTAAATGTAGTCCGGGGCAACGCAAGTTTGACCCGCATTCGTCCATTTGCCAAAAGCGATGCGCTTCGCTGCTAAGCGAATGTCTGCGTCGGCGTGAACGACGCAAGGGCTTTTACCACCCAGTTCTAACGTGACGGGTGTAAGACGTTTAGCGGCCGCTTGCATAATGATTTTGCCAATCGCTACGCTGCCTGTAAAAAAGATATGGTCAAACGGAAGCGCAGTCAGCTGTTGACTCGTCTCTGCGCCGCCTTCGATGACAGTGACATGCTGCGGATCGAAGGTATCACGAATGAGCTTAGCTAGGCATGCGCTCGTGTGTGGAGTAAGTTCAGACGGCTTCAATATCGCCGTATTTCCAGCAGCTATTGCGCCGATCAGCGGTGCAATGGCGAGCTGAAACGGGTAATTCCAAGGCGATATAATTAAGGTGCAGCCGTAAGGTTCCGGCACAATCATCCCGCGGCTTCCGACATGAGTTAAAGCGGTACGCACTTTGCGCGGCTTCGCCCAACGCCGTACGTGCTTGATCGCCATTCGCACTTCATCTAATACAACGCCGACTTCTGTCATATAAGCTTCGCCTTGGCTTTTACCCAAGTCTTGTTGCAGCGCTTGCATGATTGGCTGCTCCATACGCCTGATAGCGGCTTGCAAGGTGATGAGTGCTTGGCGTCTTTCATTTACATGTAGTGTTCTGCCTGCGCGAAAATAAGCTTGCTGCTGGGCAAATACTTCGTGGAATGGCAACGTTGTCATTGACAGACCTCCTCTATTCTCCTCTCATTAAACCACAAGTTCATACCGTTTGCATTGCACTTGCAGCTCCTGCATAATAAAGAAACGATCATGTAGTTTGATGGAAAGCGAAGGTGATGCGAATGAATAGGGTACCTTCAAACCCTAAGCACATTCCTAACCCCAGCAGACGGCGTTTGTTACGCAGGCTTATTGGAGGTCTCCTTAGTATGCCGTTTCTTGTAGCGGGCTACAGCTTCTTTATTGAGCGACGCTTCATATACGTTCGCACAGAGACGATTAAGCTTGAGCGCTTGCCGCAAGTGTTTGATGGGCTTCGTATTGCGCATATTTCAGACATTCATTTTGGACATTACTTTGATGAGAATCATCTAGCACAGCTTGTGCAACAGATACAGGCTGAACAGCCGGATATGATATGCTTAACGGGTGATTTATTAGACAGCGAGTTTAGTGCAGCGGACAAAGCAGTGGCCGCATTAAGCCAGCTTAAGGCGCCATTCGGTAAATTTGCTGTACTCGGCAACCACGATTATAGGCGCGGGATCGATTTGGCGACAAATGTGCTTGTGCAAACGGGTTTTCAAGTGCTGACGAATCGGAATCATGTGATAGAGCGACAAGGGCATCGGCTTGCCATAGCAGGCATTGACGATGTGTTGGACGGAAGGCCGGATATGGAACAGGCGTTATCGGGGATATCGGCTGACACTTGCTGTATGTTGCTTGCCCATGAACCGGATTGGGCAGATGTCAGTTATAATTATGCGGTCGATTTGCAACTGTCGGGGCATAGTCATGGTGGCCAAGTGCGCATTCCTTTAGTAGGAGCGATATTGCTGCCTGAGCTTGGTCAAAAATACGCGGACGGTTATTATGAGCTGCGCAGCGGCAACAGCGCAGTAAATTCGCTTGCTGTGTACACGAGCCGAGGTGTGGGCACAACCATAATGCCTGTACGGTTCTCGTGTCCACCGGAATGGACTTTAATTACTTTAAGCGCCTAACGATATATACAGAACTAGGATTAGAGAGGGGAAATCGCATGTTGCAGTCCGTCGCTATCATTTCGGATATACACGGAAACTTGCAAGCGCTGGAGGCGGTGCTTGCTGACATTAAGCGCCAAGATATTGATCGCATCTACTGTCTAGGAGATTTGGTCGGCAAAGGTCCTAATCCAGTTGAAGTCATGGACCAAATTATGTCCAGCTGTGACATCGTTGTGCGTGGAAACTGGGATGAACTCGTCGTGCGAATTACGGACGACATTAATTTTAGTTGGCATGCGGACAAGTTGGGTAAAGCAAGATTGGAGCAGCTTGAGAAACTGCCTTTCTCCTATGACTTTATTATGAGCGGTCGTCATATTCGCCTGCTGCATGCATCGCCGCAAAGTGTGTACCATCGGGTACAGCCGTGGGATGATAAGGAAAAACGGATCGGGATGTTTGAATTTACGCCAAGTTTAACGGACCCGCTGCATCCATGCCAAGAGCCGGATGTCGTGATATATGGTGATATACATAATGCTTATTTGCAACATCTACGCGGTAAGACGCTCGCAAACTGCGGTAGCGTGGGCAATCCGCTCGATATGACGCAGGCGTCTTATATGATTGTGCAAGGCTCGCTCGGTCATGTAGAGGTCGAAGAGTTCACGATTCAATTCAGACGCGTGCCTTATGAAATCGAACAGGCCGTACGTGCGGCGGAGGCGACTGATATGCCAGGACTGAAGCCTTACGTGCGTGAGCTGCGCACCGGAGTGTATCGTGGTTTGCAGCAAACAGAGGATTAATAACGCGTTGTCTCGTAGTTGTGTAGTCGTGTAATCGTGTCGTTATGCAGGGGCATGTGGTCATGTCAACGTGACCATGCACCTCATTTCCAGCGAGTCATGGTGGCGTGTTCAGCTATACGGGAAGGTGAAAAGGTGGGGACACAGAAGTTGAAAGCACAGCAATGGTTTACACACCCTGTCGGCATGGCTGTTAGCGCAACATTGGCAACGTTGTTATGGGGAAGTGCGATGCCTGCGATCAAGATCGGATACGAGGCGCTGGGCATCGGCTCAGCTGCAATCTACGAGCAGTGGGTATTTGCAGGATATCGTTTCACGTTGGCCGGATTGCTATTAGTTCTATTCGCGGCGGTGGTGGACCGCTCTTCGAACGCGATCGATGCGACGGGTGGTGCGGCTAAGTCAGGTCGTTCCCTGTCAATCTGGGCGCTAAGAGGGAATATCGGCTGGCGTGTAACAAGGCTGGCAGCGGTACAGACATTTTTACAATACATATTTTTTTATATCGGGTTGAGCTTGAGTACGGGCATGAAAGGGGCCATCATTACAGGGGCGACGAGTTTGTTCCAAATGGTCATTGCCCGGATGATTGATCGCTCTGAGACGTTTACGCCAGCGAAGACGTTTGGCTTGACGCTCGGATTTGCCGGAGTCGCAATTGTCACGTTGAATCAAGGCGGGCTCACGATGTCACTGAACATCGGTGATTTATGTTTGCTGGTGTCTGCCTTGTTCGGGGCATGCGGCAACGTGCTAGCTCGTCATGAAGCGCGACAATTGCCCGTGCTATGGCTCACGGGGAGACAAATGCTATTAGGTGGTATCGGCCTGACTGTGATTGGAGCTTGGAAAGCTGGAATTGCACCGTTTCAATGGGATGCTGCAACGATCGGGCTGCTCACTTACTTAGCCTTTTTGTCGGCAGCAGGCTTTAGCTTGTGGAACTTAGTGATGAAATATAACCGAGTTAGCACGGTATCCATGTTCTTGTTCTTGATTCCGGTGTTTGGTGTACTGTTGTCTGCTTGGTTGTTGGACGAAGTATGGAACGTATGGACATTTGTCGCTCTGTTCCTCGTTGTAGCGGGAATTGTGGTCGTAAATCGTGCATCTGTAGTCCGGACGGTGAACAAGGATTCTCGGGCGGCAAGTTAGCGCTAAATGAGTGATGTTGTCACGTTGAATGTGCACGTTTCTACATTTGTTACACAACGGTAATATTTCTGTTATCGTCACATAATGTTCGCAGGGTATATTTATTAGCAAGACCCCCTTTTGATGAATATAAATCCCTTGAGATGGACCCTGAGCACGTAGCGGGTCCTCTTTTTTTTTGCGCAAAAAAAGCCGCTCAATCGAGCGGCACAATTTGTTTCTGCTTTTCTTTGTAATACACCCACGACGTAAATCCGATTTCCTTCAGCCGTGTACGTACTTCATCCCATTCGTCACCGACACGTTCGGGCTTGTGGGCATCAGAGCCGAAAGTCACATCGACACCGTAATGAAGTGCCCGCGCTAAAATATCGTCAGCAGGGTACCAACCACCGCTTAGTTTCGTCTTGCCAGACGTATTAATCTCGATAGCTACACCGCATGCTGCGATGGTCTGCAACGTTTCATCGATCACATCAGGCGTTCTGATGCCTGAAAATGAAGGATAGTTGCCTTTCATCGCGTCAATATGGCCAAGAATCTGAAACATACCGGACTGGGCCGAAGCTTGAATCTGCTTGAAGTAGGCGCGCTTGATATCCCTTTTTTCATCCGTGTTCAAGTTCTTCCACCGATTTTTATTGAATATGCTAACTTCATTAATATGATGAACGGATCCGATAATGTAATCGAACGGGTGTTGCGTTAGTATCTCGTGATACAATTGTGCATGTGCAGGGAAGAAGTCAGCCTCGATGCCAAGTAGTACATCAATTCGTCCTTTGTACTCTTCTTTCAAGCGTAGCACTTCGTTCACATAGTTAGTGAAATCGCTCTTCTTCATCGTAATTTTCGGAAATGGTTGGTCTTCCTCACTGCCGAAATAAGGCGTATGGTCTGAAATTCCTATGACGTGCAGCCCGTGGCGAATACCAGCTTCAACATAATCGCGGATCGTTCCGTTAGCATGTCCGCAACGCTCATGGTGGGTGTGCAAGTCAAATTTCATAAGAACGTAACAGCCTCCTTATTCAGAACCAATAAACTGAGTTTCGGGCATTCCTTTTAAATCGCTTAAAAACTGCTGCATAGCCGAACTCAAATAGCGTCCTGACCGATACATGACGCCAACGGGATGAGCGGTCTCCAACTCGACGATCGGGACGATGCGCAGTGAACCGCGCCGCAGCTCTGTACCTACTGACAGCTTGGAAATGATCGCTGCTCCCAAATTGAGTTCTACCATCCGCTTAACTTCTTCGCTGCTGGATAGTTCCATCACGATATGCGGCTGGATGTTGTATTTGCGAAACACTTCATCGGCAAATTTACGCCCCAGTGTATCTGGTGATAACATAATGAGTGGGATTTCCCGCAACATTTCGATCGTCGGATGCTGGCAACCCGCTAACGGATGATCAGGGCTGACGACGAGCTCAAACGTATCGTAATACAACACGGATGAGACAAGGTTCGGATTTTTTTCATTCAAGTAGCCGATCCCGATGTCTACAGTGCCATTCTCAATCTGTGTCACGACTTGGTTGGATGGCATGGACAATATTTTGGTCTTAATGAGCGGAAATTGATCTTGAAAATAAGACAGCACACGTGGCAAAATTTGAATGGCGATCGAAGTCGTCGTTCCTAGCACGATATGCCCTTGTGGAATTTGATTTAGATCCGCTAATTTTTGTTTCATGTCGTCTACAATATCTAGGATGCGCTGCGCGTGCTCTAAAAACACCTCGCCACTATCCGTTAATGTTACTGGCTGATTGCGGTCGATAAGTACGGTCTTGAATTCATCTTCTAAGCTTTTAATTTGAGCGGACACCGCAGGTTGTGTGAGATTAAGCAGTTCCCCTGCTTTGCGGAAGCTCATCGTCTTTGAAATGGTAATAAGCGTTTCCAATTGACTTAAATTCACGGATTTACCTCCTTCCGAACAAAGCAATTGTCATTGCGCGACAGGTGTTGTGTGAGGATAACCATATTTTTTACAAGATGTTTAAATTAATTTATCATTTTTATCGTGGTAATAAAATTGTTTTGTCATTATACTTCTAATTATAGTTGAAGTGGGCGAAAGGAGCAATGTTTCCAAGTTAAGCGATTGCACTTAAAGGATGTGTATACATGGAAAAAGCTATGCATAACGACTCGATTCGTCGACCCAACGATAATCTGTCGCGAAAATGGATGATGTACGATTGGGCCAATTCGGGGTTCTCTACAACGATGATGGCTGCAGTGTTACCGATATTTTATTTAAGTGTGGCGGGAGCCCATTTAGAGGGAGCGCAAGCGAGCGGATATTGGGCGTATACCCAAACGATTGCGATGTTGATCGTCGCTATATGCGCTCCGGTGTCAGGTGCAATAGCCGACTTGTCTCAACGCAAAATGACCTTTTTGCGTACATTTGCATGGGCAGGAGCGACGGCTAGCGCACTGATGATGTTTGCGGGCGAAGGTGACTGGTTATACGTCTCTGCGCTTTATGTTATCGCTATACTCGGCTTCTCTGGCGGGAATACGTTTTACGATTCTTTGCTACCGGATATTGCATCACCGGAACAGCGAGATGACGTTTCGGCCAAGGGATATATGTTCGGCTACATTGGTGGCGGCATTTTGTTGGCCATCAACATTGTGATGATGGAAATGTGGGAGCCGCTCGGGTTCGCGAACAAATTGGTGGCGACGCAATTCGTATTTTTAAGTGTAGGGATATGGTGGTTTGTGTTCTCGTTACCGTTGTTCCGTGCCATGCGTGATCCGAAGCAGGTCGTGAAGCGTCCGCTGCCGTACTACGCGAAGTACGGGTTTACGCGGGTGTTTCAAACGGTACGTAAAGTCAAGCAGTATCCTGAACTGCTGAAATATATGGTTGCGTTTTGGTTTTTTAATGATGGCATTTCCACGATTATCGGAATGTCAGCAATTTATGGGGCGGAGATCGGTATTCAGACGACGCATCTGATCGTTGCGCTGCTGATTACGCAGTTTGTCGGGATTCCGTTTACATTTCTGTTCGGAAAGTTTGCGCACCGGATCGGGTCTAAGCGTTCACTGTATGTGTCGCTAAGCATCTATGCGGTCATTGTGTGCGTAGGCTACTTTATGGAGACGGCGCTTCATTTTTATATACTGGCCTTTATGGTCGGGATCGTGCAGGGAGGCAGTCAGGCTGTGGCTCGTTCGATTTACAGCCAAATGGTGCCGCGTAGTCGGGCAGCAGAGTTCTTCGGTTTCTTAAGCTTGTCGAGCAAAATGTCAGCAGCGGTTGGTCCGGCGGTGTTCGGAACGGTGAGCTTGTTGACGGGTTCGACGCGAGTGGCGATTTTGTCTATTTTGGCGTTCTTTATTATCGGCATCGTGCTCTTGACGTTTGTTAATATTGAAAAAGGGAAGCGCGAAGCGGAGCTTGAGGATACTAGAGGTTAGTTGCGGACTGGCGTTCCGCTATGCAGGCTGATTCAGTCGATGGATAGGGTTTGAAGGTCAGGGGATACATCCTTGGAATTCCGCCACACCAGTACGAACCTGTTTGTTCGCCAACATGGAGAGAGGGATGTCTCGCCGTCATGTTCAATGACGTTGGAGACATCCCTCTTTGTTATGTTTCATCTTGTGTAATTTTCTTTTTTATCCATTGGTACAGCTCGACTAGGAGCACGAGTAGCGCACCTACACCAATCAACGTTGTGATCTGTGCAAGGGCAACCATAGGTGAGAATCCCGTTAGATATTCGATTAGCAACCATCTCCTGATCGGTATGGCCGTTACGCAGCAGGAGGTGACTTCCTACTCGAACGGATAAATATTTTGACGATTTCCACTATTGGAATAATGGAAAGGGCCGCGCCAATGACGATCAGCCACTGATTGCCCGTTAGCGGGGTAACGCTAAACAGATCGTTCAGGAACGGGAGCAAAATCACGATTAAGACGAGCAAGCCAGAAATAATCGCCGCATAGTTCATATATTTGTTCGAGAACAAGCCGATACGGAACAACGATTCATGATTGGAACGTACGTTATATGCATGCGTAAGCTGAAGTAAGCCTAACGTTGCAAATGCCATCGTAATCGCGACGGCTTCGGTATAATGCGTCAGCCCCCAATAATAGGTGCCGAGCGTCAAGGCGGCTTCAATCAAGCCTTGGTAAATGATGCTCGTGCCAACCCCTTCAGCAAAAATACTGCTCGTTGATGCACGTGGCGGCTGGTTCATAATGTTCGGCTCTGCCATTTCTAACCCTAAAGCTAAGGCTGGCAGGGTGTCGGTAACTAAGTTGATCCACAAAATATGGATCGGGGAAAGAATTTTCCAACTCAGCAAGGTTGCGATGAACAGGGTAACGACTTCACCTAAGTTGGCAGACAGCAAGAACTGAATCGTCTTGCGAATGTTGCTGTACACTTTACGTCCTTCCTCGACGGCGATAACGATTGTCGAGAAATTGTCGTCTGCGAGCACCATGTCGGAGACGCCTTTGGTTACTTCGGTTCCGGTGATGCCCATGCCGACGCCGATGTCGGAAGCTTTAAGGGCAGGGGCGTCGTTGACGCCATCGCCTGTCATGGCGACGACTTTGCCTCGTTTTTTCCAAGCTTGCACGATACGTACTTTATGTTCTGGCGATACGCGCGCGTAAACCGAATATTGGGTCACTTTTTCCGCAAAGTCTTGGTCGCTAATTTGGTTCAGCTCTGCGCCAGTGATGACGCCGCTCTCATCTTGAATGATGTTCAGCTCTTTTGCAATGGCAGCTGCCGTATCGCGATGATCGCCCGTAATCATAACGGGACGAATACCAGCAGCTTGGCAAATGCGCACCGCTTC